>NZ_WIWL01000161.1:0-72291 GCF_009600105.1 Pseudomonas sp. FSL R10-0056 | reverse complement strand
CCGTTCTTCAAGGCCGGGCCAGCGCTGGTTGCCACCTGCGTGCCGCCTGCCGAGCAATACCGTACCGGGCCCTGGTGCCTGTTAATCCACGGCGCCAATGGCCAGGTCGACCTGCGCAAGTTGTTGCAGGCGCTGGCCGCCCGCGGCGTCAACGAAGTGCTGGTGGAGGCCGGGCCGCGTCTGGCGGGGGCCTTTGCCGAGCAGGGGTTGGTGGATGAATACCAGATATTTGTCGCGGCCAAGTTTTTGGGCTCTACGGCGCGGCCATTACTGGAGCTGCCGCTGACCCATATGAGCGAAGCGCCATTGCTCAAAATTACCGACATGCGCGCGGTAGGCGATGACTGGCGAGTCACTGCCATACCTGTGCCGTCAGCGAGCGTATAATTCTCAGCCTTCGTGTTACGCAGGCTTTGTTCTCAAGGGGAACGCCATGTTTACCGGCATCATTGAATCCATCGGCAGCATCCGTGCATTGACCCCCAAGGGCGGTGATGTGCGAGTTTCCATCGACACCGGCAAGCTCGACCTGAGCGACGTCAAACTCGGCGACAGTATCGCCATCAATGGCGTGTGCCTGACCGCCGTTGAGCTGTCGGGCAACGGCTTTGCCGCTGACGTCAGCCGCGAGACCCTCGATTGCACCGCGTTCAACGACTTGAAAAGCGGCAGCCGGGTCAACCTGGAAAAGGCCCTGACCCCGACCACGCGCCTGGGCGGTCATCTGGTCAGCGGCCACGTTGATGGCGTGGGCGAGGTGATCTCCCGTGAGGAGAACGCCCGTGCCATCGAGTTCCGCATCCGTGCACCCAAAGAACTGGCCAAGTACATTGCCCATAAAGGCTCGATCACGGTCGACGGCACCAGCCTGACGGTGAACGCGGTCAATGGCGCCGAGTTCTCGCTGACCATCATTCCGCACACCCTGAGCGAAACCATCATGGGTGACTACCGTCCGGGTCGCCGGGTCAACCTCGAGGTCGATTTGCTGGCGCGCTACCTTGAGCGTTTGCTGCTGGGTGACAAAGCTGCCGAGCCGACCTCGGGTGGCATCAGCGAAAGTTTTCTGGCCGCCAACGGCTTTCTCAAATCCTGACGTAAGGGGGTGCCGCGTGGCGCTCAACAGCATCGAAGAACTGGTTGAAGATATCCGCCAAGGCAAGATGGTCATCCTTATGGATGACGAAGACCGCGAGAACGAAGGCGACCTGATCATGGCCGCCGAGTGTTGTCAGGCCGAGCACATCAACTTCATGGCGCGCTTTGCCCGTGGCCTGATCTGCATGCCGATGAGCCGCGAGCGTTGCGAACTGCTCAAGCTGCCGTTGATGGCACCGCGCAACGGTTCCGGTTTTGGCACCAAGTTCACGGTCTCGATCGAAGCGGCCACCGGCGTCACTACCGGCATCTCTGCCGCTGACCGCGCGCGCACCGTGCAAGCGGCGGCCGCCAAGGACGCCAAAGCCGAAGACATCGTCAGCCCGGGCCATATCTTCCCGTTGATGGCTCAAGCCGGTGGCACCCTGGCCCGCGCCGGCCACACTGAAGCCGCCTGTGATCTGGCGCGCATGGCCGGGTTCGAGCCAAGCGGAGTGATCTGCGAAGTGATGAACGACGATGGCACCATGGCCCGTCGCCCTGAACTGGAAGCTTTCGCGGCCGAGCACGGCATCAAGATCGGCACCATTGCCGACCTGATCCACTACCGCATGATTCACGAACGTACCGTTCAGCGGATTGCCGAGCAGCCACTGGACAGCGAACTGGGCCAATTCAATTTGGTGACCTATCGTGATTCAGTCGAAGGCGATGTGCATATGGCACTGACCCTGGGCAAGATCTGCGCCGAAGAACCGACCCTGGTGCGCGTGCATAACATGGACCCGCTGCGCGACCTGCTGATGGTCAAGCAGCCCGGCCGCTGGAGCCTGCGCGCCGCCATGAGCGCGGTGGCTGAGGCCGGCAGCGGTGTGGTGCTGTTGCTCGGTCACCCCCTGGATGGCGATGTATTGCTGGCCAATATCCGCGAAACGGCAGACCACGCGCCGGTGAAAAAACCGACCACCTACAGCATCGTCGGTGCCGGTTCGCAGATCCTGCGTGACCTCGGTGTACGCAAAATGCGCCTGATGAGTTCACCAATGAAGTTCAATGCCATATCCGGTTTCGATCTGGAAGTTGTAGAATACGTGCCCTCCGAATAAAGACCGGTCGTGTCCAGTCCGAATTCGTGGCCCAATATCCTAAAGAGCGCATGCAAATGCGCTCTGGCTCTTTAATACGAGACATACCGAATGACCCTGAAGACCATCGAAGGTACCTTCATCGCCCCCAAAGGTCGCTACGCACTCGTAGTTGGCCGTTTCAACAGCTTCGTCGTCGAAAGCCTGGTGAGTGGTGCCGTTGATGCCCTGGTTCGCCACGGTGTGAACGAAAACGACATCACCATCATCCGCGCACCTGGCGCGTTTGAAATCCCGCTGGTCGCGCAAAAAGTTGCCCAGCGCAACGAATTCGCCGCCATCATCGCCCTGGGCGCCGTGATTCGTGGCGGTACTCCGCATTTCGAATACGTTGCTGGCGAGTGCACCAAGGGCTTGTCCCAAGTGTCCATGCAGTTCGGCGTACCGGTTGCCTTCGGCGTGCTGACCGTTGACTCGATTGAACAAGCCATCGAGCGCTCGGGCACCAAAGCTGGCAACAAAGGCGCAGAAGCTGCCTTGTCCGCCCTTGAAATGGTTAGCCTGTTGGCACAGTTGGAGGCCAAGTGATTTCCGACGAAAGCGATCGTTTCAACCCGCGCGAGCCGAAACCTGCGGACGCTGGCAAGCCTTCCAAGAGCGCCAAGCGCCGTGAAGCGCGTCAACTCGCAACTCAGGCTCTGTACCAATGGCACATGGCCAAGCAGTCGCTGAACGAAATCGAAGCGCAATTCCGCGTCGATAACGACTTCTCCGACGTTGATGCTGCCTACTTCCGTGAAATCCTGCACGGCGTGCCTGCGCACAAAGGCGAGATCGATGCTGCCCTGGTTCCGTGCCTGGACATCACCATCGAAGAACTCGATCCGGTTGAGCTGTCTGTTCTGCGCCTGTCCACCTGGGAGCTGATCAAGCGTGTTGACGTGCCTTACCGCGTTGTAATCAACGAAGGCATCGAGCTGGCGAAAGTGTTCGGCTCCACCGACGGCCACAAGTTCGTCAACGGTGTGCTCGACAAACTGGCGCCACGCCTGCGTGAAGCTGAAGTAAAGGCTTACAAGCGCTAAACCGCGCTGTCGGCCATGGGCGAGTTTGAGCTGATCCGCAACTTCTTCGCTGCCGCGCCCTGTGCGCAGGGCGGCGAGGGTGTTGCCCTGGGTATTGGCGACGACTGCGCCCTGCTGGATGTTCCCTTCGGGGAACAGCTGGCGATTTCCACCGACACCCTGGTAGCCGGGGTGCACTTCGCAGATCCCTGCGACCCTTTCCTGCTCGGTCAGCGTTCGCTGGCAGTGGCGGCCAGTGATTTGGCGGCCATGGGCGCAACTCCTGTCGCATTTACCCTTGCCCTGACCCTGCCGACGTTTGACGCCGAGTGGCTGCAAACCTATGCCCGTGGTTTGAACCTGATGGCCCAGACCTGTGGCCTGCGCCTTATCGGTGGCGACACCACGCGCGGGCCATTGTGTCTGACCCTTACAGTTTTCGGGCGAGTGCCCACGGGCCATGCCCTGACCCGCAGCGGCGCGCGCCCCGGTGACCTGCTGTGTGTGGGTGGCGAGCTGGGCAATGCGGCCGGGGCGTTGCCGTTGGTGCTGGGGCAGCGCACCGCGGCATCGATGATCGGCGAACCGTTGCTGGCCCATTACTGGTCGCCACAACCGCAGTTGGCGCTGGGCCAGGCCCTGCGTGGTAAAGCCACCTCGGCGCTGGATATTTCCGATGGCCTGCTGGCCGATTGCGGGCATATCGCGGCGGCGTCGAAGGTGGGGCTGGCGATTGAACTCGACCGGGTGCCGGTCTCGCTGGCGCTGGAAGAGTTCCTGGGCGAGGCGGGAGCGCAACAGGCAGCGTTGAGCGGCGGTGATGACTATGTACTGGCGTTTACCTTGCCTGAGGTTGAGGTGCCGACCCTGCTGGCCGATGGCTGGCCTATCCATGTGATTGGTCGCGTGGTTGAAGGGCAGGGCGTCACGCTGCTGGATGACGAAGGCCGGGACATTACCCCGGCAGTCCACGGCTATCAGCATTTTCGTGCGTGACCCTGTGGGAGCGGGCTTGCTCGCGATGGCAGCGCCACGTTCAGCCTGATACACCGCATCGCCTGTTTCGCGAGCAAGCCCGCTCCCACGGGGTCTGTGTAGCGTAAGTCATCAAACTTTTAGATATTTATCCTCGGTAATTCAGCCTAAGCGTCTGTAGGAACCTCCTGTTACAATGTCGCCTCTGCGAATTTCCAGTACTCAAACTGATCAGGAGCACACGGTGCCTGTCGTTTTCGTTGCCGCTTGCAAATTACCCACCCCCTTTGCCGAGTTCACTATGCATGGCTTCCTTGAGAAGGCCACGGGTCGTGAACACGTTGTGCTCAGTTTGGGCGACGTTACAGACGGTGCGCCGGTTCTGGGGCGTGTGCATTCCGAATGCCTGACCGGTGACGCCCTGTTCAGCCAGCGCTGCGACTGCGGCTCGCAGCTTGAAGCCGCCTTGCAGGCCATTGCCCGCGAAGGTCGTGGCGTATTGCTGTACCTGCGTCAGGAAGGCCGTGGCATCGGCTTGCTCAACAAAATCCGTGCCTACGAGTTGCAAGATGGCGGCGCCGATACCGTTGAAGCCAACGAGCGCCTCGGCTTTGCCGCCGACCAGCGCGATTACGCCATTTGCCTGCCGATGCTGGAGCACGTAGGCGTGCATTCGCTGCGCCTGATGACCAACAATCCGCGCAAGGTCAAAGCCCTGACTGATATGGGCATCACCGTGGCCGAGCGTGTGCCGCTGCACACCGGGCACAACCCGCACAACAAGCTGTACCTGGCGACCAAAGCCAACAAGCTAGGGCACATGATGGGTAACCAGCATCAAAGCGAGGCTGACCCGGCATGACCCGTGGCCAGCGTCGTCGGCGCCTGAGTTTCAGTTGGTGGCAACAGCTGCTGCTGACCCTGCTGCCTCTGGTGCTGGTCTGCTGGTTTTTCGGCAGCGCCGAGCCGTTGCTGCCTGAGCTGGCAATGCCGTTATTTATTGCGGGCGTGGCTTCGATGTTCGTCACCCTGCGCACGTTCGGGCCTTACAAACATGGCCTGATCAATCTGCAGAAAGCCCTCGACACCCCACAGGAACCTGCAGCCTGGGATGAGCTGGCGCGTGCACGTCAGCGGTCCCTGCTAGCGGCGGGGCTGCCCACCTGGATTGCCACGCTGGCGGTGTTTGTCGGGCTTGAAGGCGTACCGCTATTGCTGCTGGTACTGTCAACGCTGGTGCTGTTTTACCTCTATCGCGTCCCCCGCCAGGTAGGCTGATGCGCGTCTGGCTGGCAGCTCTGTTGCTGACTGTCAGCTTTTCTGCCCAGGCTGTCAGCCGCGTGGTGAGCCTGTCACCGTCCCTTTCTGAAATGGTTGTCGAACTCGGCGCCGCCGATTTGCTGGTGGGGCGTCTGGAAGCAGGGGAGCCGTTACCTGAGCTTGCCGACGTGCCTTCTGTGGGCCGCTACGGGCAACTGGACATGGAGCGTCTGCTCAGCCTGCAACCCGACCTGCTTTTGCTTTGGCCAGGCAGTGTGGGTGTTGCCCAGCGCGAGCAATTGCGTAACCTGAATATCCCCACCTTCACCGCCGAACCGGCAAGCCTCGATCAACTGGCCGATCAGGTTGAAGCCCTGGCCATCGCCCTGGGTCGCCCGCAGCGTGGAAGGGAGCTGGCAACGCAACTGCGCCAACGTCTGGCACAACTGCGTGAACAGTACCGGACTGACGTGCCTGTGCGGGTGTTTTATCAGGTGTGGGATCAGCCGCTGTACACCATCGGCGGCGGGCAAATCATCAGTGATGCGCTGGCAGTGTGCGGAGCAAGCAATGTGTTTGACGACCTCAAACTGCCGGCGCCGCAGGTTGGTATAGAGTCTGTGTTACAGCGTAATCCTGAGGTGATTATCGCCGGCACCCAGGCGCAGCTGGATGCCTGGAAAGCCTGGCCGCAGATCGATGCGGTCAAGCATGGGCGTTTGCTGCTATTGGCCGACAAGGGCCTGGAGCGTCCGAGCGGGCAGATGCTGGAAGCGACGGCCAGATTGTGTGAGCAATTACAGAGATAAAAATTATCTGTGGGAGCGGGCTTGCTCGCGATGCAGGTGATGCGCAGTGTCAGGTAAGTCGCGGTGATGCTATCGCGAGCCATCCCGCGCCCACAGGTTTAGAACGTCGGCGTCCAGGTAATTGCCAGCTGCAGCGAGCGCCGTTCTTCGCGGTAGCCATAGTAGTTGCCGTCATAGCTGTACAGCGCGCGGGTGAAGCTTTTGTCCAGCAGGTTATCGACCTTCAGGTCGAGCCGCACTTCTGAGCTGGCCTGCCAGTTGCCGCGTAATCCCAGCAAGCCATAACCGCCAACGGGCTGCTTGTTGTCTTCATCATTGAAGCTGCTGCTCACCGCTTGCCAGCTGGCGCCGACACCTACCTTGTCAAATTGCCGATCCAGATCCAGGCTCAAGGTACGGCGTGCGCGGCGGCTCAGGGTATGGCCGGTATCACGATCGCGCGGGTCAATAATCGCGATACCCAGGCTGCTCTGCCAGCCGAACCATTCTTGCTGCAACGCGCTTTCGAAACCGGTGATCCGTGCTGCGCCGATGTTCTGCTGAATAAAGTCGGCATCGGCCACAATCGCGTCGCGAATATCGGTGCGATACAGCGAGGTTTCCAGGCGACTGGTCTCACTTAGCTGACTGCGCCATTGCAGCTCGTAGCTTTTTGAGTATTCCGGCTTGAGATCGGGATTGCCGAACTGCGGGTAGTACAAGTCATTGAACGTCGGTGCGCGAAACCCTTCACTGTAAGTCAGCATAACGTCGTTGTCGGCGTTCAGCGGCACCGTCAGGCTGGCGCTCCAGGTGTTGTGGCTGCCAAATTGCTGGTTCTGGTCGTGACGCAGGCCCAGCTCGGTCGAGAAGTACTCGCCGTGGAAGCGGTGCTGAACAAACGCGGCGCGGTTCCAGCGGCTGTCTTCATCGAAAACGGTGCTGCTGCGTACCCGGTCTTGATAGGTGTCGGCGCCGAGGATCAGGCTGTTTTGATCGTCCAGCGTCAGGTTGTTCTGCCAGTTCAGCGAGTCGCGATAGGTGTTGAAGCTGTAGATCTCGGCGCTGAGTTTGTCCCGGGTTTTTTCACGGTTTTCGCTGTGGCCCAGCTCCAGGCGCGAGTTCCAGCGTTCGTTCAGTTGCGCGTCGATAAAACTGCCGACGCTGCTGATATCAAAATCGCTGTAGAGCTGTTGGCCACTGACAGTCTGGGTCTGCGGGTCCCAGCGCCCGAACGAATTGTCGAGTTCGGTCTTGCCGACGTTTTTCATGGCCGTCAGGCCAATTTCAAGCTCCTGGTTCAGGTAGTGGCTCAGGTTCAGGCTCAGTGACTTGTTGCGATAGGCGTCGTGGTCGCTGTCGCTGGGGAAGGATTCGTGGGTGCGGTTGATCCCGGCGGTTTGTTCCAGGATGCCACTGAGGTTGTAGCGCGTTTGCCCGTCGCCACCGGAGATGCCCAGGCTGTTTTGCGAGCTGCCATAACTGCCCACTGCACTATGCAGGCGAAGCTGCGGGGCTTGATCGGCACCGCGTCGGGTGAAAATCTGGATCACACCGCCAATCGCATCGCTGCCGTAGATCACCGAGCGCGAGCCGCGCAGCACTTCAACCCGCTCGATCTGATCGATATTGAGGTACTGCAGATTGCTGTCGGCCGAAGTGGCATTGGCCATGCGCTGGCCGTCGACCAGCACCAGGCTTTGCGCCGACTTGGTGCCGCGAATGTAAATCCCCGGCAAACCGCCGCGTCCACCGCTGCGGGCCACTTGTACACCGGGTACCCGGCCGAGCAAGTCGGTCAGGCTGGTGGGTTGCAGGCGGTCGATATCGTCACGGGTGAACACGCTGTTGGCGCTTGTGCTGTCCGAGCGAGCCTCGACCTGGCGATTGCCGGTGATCAGGGTCTGCGGGAGTTTGAGCGCATCTTCGCGCTCCAGCGGCTCTGCAAGCAAAGGGCAGGCGGGGATAAAACCGAGGATCAGGGCAAGACGAAGGTGTTTCATGGTGTCTCAACAGGGTGTTGGGCGGATCGTAGCAGCTGCCGTAGGAACTAGGCTGCGTCCGGTGGCGTAGCCACCGTAAACCATGCCTCGCGGTGTATCAGTATCACCGAGGGGGGTGGATTTACGATCGCTTCGCAATCGAACGCAGCCTGCGGCAGCTGCTACGAAATCGCGCAGACCAAGTGGCTCAGAGCCCCAGGAGTTCCATGCGCTGACGTACCGAGGCTTCGATACCTGCCGCATCCAGGCCGCATTCGGCCAGCATCTGGCTCGGTTTGGCATGTTCGACGTAAATATCCGGCAAGCCCAGGTGCAGCACAGACTTGAGCACGTTTTCACGGGCCAGGAACTCGCTGACGCCGGCGCCTGCGCCGCCCATGACAGCGTTCTCTTCGATGGTCACCAGCAGCTCATGGCTGGCAGCCATTTCGCGAACCAGCTCTTCATCCATCGGCTTGACGAAGCGCATGTCGACCACGGTGGCGTCGATTTTTTCTGCCACTTGCAGGGCTTCTGCCAGTTGCACGCCGAATACCAGCATGGCGACTTTCGAACCCTGGCGACGAATCACGCCCTTGCCGATTTCCAGCGGCTCGAGGTTTTTTTCGATCACTGCGTTCGGGCCTGTGCCGCGAGGGTAACGCACTGCCGCCGGGCCGTTGTACAGGTGGCCGGTGGTGAGCATTTTGCGCAGTTCGTTCTCATCGCTCGGGGTCATGATAAGCATGCCCGGGATGCAGCGCAGGAACGACAGATCGAAGCTGCCTGCGTGGGTCGGGCCGTCTTCGCCCACCAGGCCGGCACGGTCGATGGCGAACAGCACGTCAAGATTCTGCACCGCGACGTCATGCACCAGCTGGTCGTAACCGCGCTGCAGGAACGTCGAGTAAATTGCCACTACCGGCTTGGAGCCTTCGCAGGCCATGCCGGCAGCAAAGGTCACGGCATGTTGCTCTGCAATCGCCACGTCGAAATAGCGCTTTGGATACCGCTCGCTGAACGCAATCAGATCCGAGCCTTCTTTCATGGCCGGGGTGATGCCCACCAGGCGCTCATCGGCAGCGGCCATGTCGCACAGCCACTCGCCAAACACGGCGGAGTACTTGGGCCCGCTGGGTGCCTTCGGTGCAGCTTTCGGAGCATTGAGCGGTTCGAGCTTGGTGATGGCGTGATAGCC
The DNA here is from genome assembly GCF_009600105.1 of Pseudomonas sp. FSL R10-0056. Taxonomy (NCBI): domain Bacteria; kingdom Pseudomonadati; phylum Pseudomonadota; class Gammaproteobacteria; order Pseudomonadales; family Pseudomonadaceae; genus Pseudomonas; species Pseudomonas sp. FSL R10-0056. Next base: position 62,841 of record NZ_WIWL01000161.1, on the reverse strand, counting down.
GATCGGGTCCGCTTCGGCCGGAGCGAAGCCCTTGCCTTTTTTGGTGACGATATGCAGAAACTGCGGCCCTTTGAGGTCGCGCATATTGCGCAGCGTCGCGATCAAGGTCGGCAGGTCGTGGCCATCGATCGGGCCGATATAGTTCCAGCCCAACTCTTCGAACAGGGTGCCGGGTACCAGCATGCCCTTGGCATATTCTTCTGTGCGCCGCGCAATTTCCCACGCACCAGGCAGACGCGAGAGCACCTTTTTGCTGCCTTCGCGCATGCTTGCATAGGTGCGGCTCGACAGGATCTTGGCCAGGTAGTTGGACAAACCACCAACATTGCGCGAGATCGACATGTCGTTGTCGTTGAGGATCACCAGCATGTTGGCGTCGACTTCGGGCGCGTGGTTCAACGCCTCAAACGCCATGCCCGCAGTCAATGCGCCGTCACCGATCACGGCAATCGCCTTGCGCTCGCTTTTTTGCAGGCGGGCGGCAATGGCCATGCCCAGCGCTGCGCTGATCGAGGTGCTGGAGTGGCCGACACCAAAGGTGTCGTACTCGCTCTCGGCACGACGCGGGAAAGCGGCAATGCCGTCTTTCTGACGTAACGTTGCCATCTGCTCGCGACGGCCCGTGAGGATTTTATGCGGATACGCCTGATGGCCCACGTCCCACACCAGCCGGTCGTCCGGGGTGTCGAACACGTAGTGCAACGCGATGGTCAGCTCAATGACACCCAGGCCGGCACCGAAATGCCCGCCCGTCTGGCCGACGGTATAGAGCAATTCCAGGCGCAACTCATCGGCCAGGGTTTCCAGCTCGGCTTCTGCCAGGCGGCGCAGGCCCGCAGGCGTGCCTGCCCGGTCAAGCAGGGGCGTAGTCGGACGGTTGCGGGGAATCTCTTGAAACGTCGTTGGCATCAGGCGAATCGTTATAGGTATAAGAAGAGGCGGCAGTTTACCTTATGGAACGTAAGCTGCCCACGCAGTCTGGCATTCGTTCGTAAGACCTTGGCATTAGAGCTGTCAGAAAACGTTACTGAGCAGCGCCCTTTAGTGGCGTCGCTCAACGATATAACGTGCCAGTTCACGCAGCGGTTCGGCGGCTGCATCAAAATGTCGCAGGGCGTTGAGCGCCTGGTCGCGCAGCTCAAGCGCATAGCCTTTGGCCTGCTCCAGCCCCATCAGGGCGGGGTAGGTCGGTTTGTCCCGTGCTATGTCGGCCCCCTGGCGTTTACCCAGAGTTGCGGTATCGCTTTCAACATCCAGAATGTCGTCCTGAACCTGAAACGCCAGGCCAATGGCCCGTGCATAAACGCTCAGTGCGTGCAGGTTGTCTTCGTTTGCATGACCGCTGGCCAGGGCGCCCAGTTGCACGCTGGCTTCGATCAGGGCGCCGGTCTTGTGCCGGTGCATGTATTCCAGCGCGGCCTGGTCGAGCTTGAGCCCCACCGAACCGAGGTCGATCGCTTGCCCGCCGACCATGCCCGCCGGGCCTGCAGCAAAAGCCAGGGCCGTGACCATGCGCAAACGGGTGTCGGCGTCCAGGTTGCTCAGGCGCGGGTCGAGCAAAGCGCTGAACGCCAGGCTTTGCAGGCCGTCGCCCGCCAGAATGGCGCAGGCTTCGTCGAACGCTTTGTGGGTGGTTGGCTGGCCGCGACGCAGATCGTCATCGTCCATTGCGGGCAAGTCGTCGTGCACCAGCGAATAGGCGTGGATCAATTCCACGGCACAGGCCGCGCCATTGGCTTGCTCAGGTGTACTGCCGAGGGCTTCGCAGGCGGCATAGGCCAGCAGCGGGCGAACCCGTTTGCCGCCATTCATGACGCTGTAGCGCATGGCCTCATAAAGACGGGCCAGCTCGGGAGCCGGAGCGACAAACAGGCTTTCAAGCGCCGCATTGACACGGGCCTGGCTGCTGATCTGGTAAGCATCAATCATTCGGACTGTTCCGCATCAAAAGGCTCTTGTGCCAGCTCACCGTCACGCTCAAGCAGGATCTGTACTTTCTGCTCGGCCTGGGCCAGTGCGCCCTGGCAATCACGGGTCAGGCGGATGCCTTGTTCGAAGGCGGTCAGGGAATCTTCCAGCGACAGCTCGCCATTTTCCAGACGCTCGACCAGTGTTTGCAGGTCAGCGAGTGACTGTTCGAAATCCGGGGAAGCTTTTTTGCGGGCCATGGCGGCATTCTCGGTAGGCGTTAAAACCGGCTGACACTAGCAGACGGCGGGTTTTGGGGCAAATCGACAGGGCGCCCATGTATCCAGGTGAGGGGGTTTTCACTTGTCGCTACTAAACGAGTGGGTGGCAGCCGTACGCAGGTTAGTCGACCGGTGCATCCGGAACCCGGCGCGCCACAAGGGCGCCCTGGGCACGGCCACCATAAAACACAGGCCGTAAAAAGCACCTTGCGGAAGTGTTGCCTTGCGCCGGATTACAGATCGGGCGACTAAACCCGACCGCTGATTTTGCAGCGATGGCCCGAGACTATTTCCCGAGTTTGGCAGGCGCAAGCGAACGGGATTTTTCTCGGAAGTTTCACGAGAATGAAAGCGAAGTGTCGTACGAAAAGACCGAATTTAAAGGCTTATGTTGTGTGCCCTGCCAGCGATTGGATCTGTGCACTGCAGATGTTTCGAGCACGCTGGCGTGGTCACGAGAGAAAAAGCCATGAGTGAAACTCCTGTTGGTTTGAGTGCGCAGCCCGAGGGCTACAGTGACTGGTTGAGCGATCTTAAAGGCCGCATTCATGGCGCCCAGCAGCGCGCCACGTTGGCGGTGAACCGCGAGCTGGTGCTGCTGTACTGGCAAATCGGTCACGACATTTTGACCCGCCAGACACAGCAAGGTTGGGGCACGAAAGTGATTGAGCGTCTGGCGCTGGATCTGCGCGCAGCCTTCCCGCACATGAAAGGTTTCTCGCCACGCAACCTCAAATATATGCGTGCCTTTGCCCAGGCATGGCCTGACACAGCAATTGTGCAAGAGGTGCTTGCACAATTGCCCTGGTATCACCAATTGGCGTTGCTGGACAAACTCCCCGGCCCAGAAACCCGCCGTTGGTATGCGGCCAAGGCCATCGAACACAACTGGTCGCGAAATACGCTGGTCATGCAGATCGAGGGTCGTTTACTGGAGCGCAGTGGCAAGGCCGTGAGCAATTTTGAAAACTTCTTGCCCAAACCCCAGTCCGATTTGGCCCGTGAGTCGTTGAAAGATCCCTACCGTTTCGACTTTCTTGGCCTCGGCGCTGATGCGCACGAGCGAGAGATAGAAACTGCTCTAGTCAGGCATGTCACCGACTTTTTGCTGGAGCTGGGCGCAGGTTTTGCCTTCGTCGGCAAACAAGTGCTTTTGAATGTGGGAGGTGACGAGTTTTTCATCGATCTGCTGTTCTACCACCTCAAGCTGCGCTGCTATGTAGTGGTTGAACTCAAGGCCGGTAAATTCAAACCGGAGCACCTTGGGCAGTTGGGTTTTTATCTGGCCGCCGTGGATGGGCAGGTCAAGGATCCCCAGGACAGCCCCACCATCGGCCTGTTGCTGTGCTCCAGCAAGAACAAGGTGGTGGCCGAGTACGCCTTGCGCGATAACACCCGGCCCATCGGCGTGGCCGAGTACCAGTTGGTAGAGTCACTGCCAGCAGAGTTGCAGACCAGTTTGCCCAGCATCGAACAGATCGAACGCGAACTGGCGGGTGATGGCGTCGCTATCGAGGAGTGTCGAGTGAACGAGGATTATTTCAGGCATTAAAAAGCCGGCTTGTGGCCGGCATTTCTATGCTTCGCTGAAATTCGCGGTCATCCACATATGCCTAGATATCCAGGGGGTTTAGACCTATTATTCGTCCGCTGAGAGCCGGTCAGCAACACCGAAAGCCGCTTTCTTCGGTATGGGTCAGGGTGTGGGTCGAAACGTGTGGGGTAGAGTTATGGCGAAACTGACAGTTAAAACCATCGAGAGCTTGGTAAAAGCGGGTACGCCTGGAATGACAGGCGACGGTGATGGGTTGTATTTCCAAGTCAGCAAGACCGGCGGAGTAAGTTGGATCTTCCGCTATAAGATCGCCGGTAAGAGCCGAGACATGGGGCTTGGTAAATACCCTGAGGTGACACTAGCTGGTGCCCGGATCAAGGCCGCAGATGCACGCAAGCTGAAGGCAGATGGCATAGATCCATTGGCCGCCCGAGACTCTGAACGCGACGCGCAGCGCGAAGCACAACGAATCAGTGATGCGCGCAAAGTTACTTTTGAGGTACTGGCGACCGAATATAGGGACGCACATGGGGCTTCTTGGTCAGATAAGTGGCGCGTTGGCTGGCTGAGAAAGCTAGAGCTGTATGCCTTCCCTCATATAGGCAAGCTACCGACCACTGAGGTCGAGACTGCGCATGTACTCAAGGTGCTGCAACCTATCTGGGGAGCCAAGACGCGTACCGCCGATGAGGTTCGGGGTCAAATAGAGCAAATATTAGACGCGGCAAAGGCACGCGGACTGCGCGATGGCGATAATCCAGCGCGCTGGCGTGGGCATCTAGCCAACCTGCTGAGCAAGTCGGACAAGAAAAAGGCGAGAAAGCGAGAGCACTTCCCTGCAATGAAATGGCAGGACGTACCGGCGCTCATTCGCAAGCTGAAGACGAATGAGTCCCGCGTTGCTGTAGCGGCCTGCCTGCTGATTCTGACGGGCGCGCGTGCACAGATGGTACGGCTTTCCACTTGGGCAGAATTCGACTTGGAGGCTGGAGTCTGGTCGCTAGCTCCTGAGCGGATGAAGATGCGTCAAGCTTTCAACATCCCCCTTGCTCCGGAGGTTGTAGAGCTATTGAGCGCGCTACCGCGTATCGAGGGCAGCCCATACTTGTTCCCTGGTCACGGTAAAAGCGGAGTTATGCATGCGAATGCAATTCGTAACATGTTGCACGACTTAGGACACGCCGACGTTACGCGGCATGGCTTCCGCAGTTCATTTCGAGATTGGGCTGGTGAGTGTACTCATTACCCACGCGAGGTTTGTGAGCTGGCATTGGCGCACGATGAGCGCGACCAGACTGAGGGCGCATACTCACGCAGTGACTTCTTTGAAAAGCGTCGCGCCCTGATGATTGACTGGGCGAATTACCTTGCCACGCCACCAGCGACCAATGTCCTACAAGGCAAGTTCAAACATGTGTAGGACGAACAAGCCACAGCTGAATTTGTTGCCGGTCTACAGGTAACGGGTACTCATTCAACAATCACCAAATGGAGACGACTTTGGTAACGAGAAAGATTACGCCCGAATCTAAAGAAGCAAGGCGTGCTATTTCAAGGCTTCCATCAATACCACCGCATTTAGCGAAAGAACTAAATGAGGCGGAGTCTGCTTGTCTAGCGTTGATTGCTGATAGAAAAGAGAACCCAGGCCGATTTGGTATTTTGTTCTCTGAAAATTGGGAATCTGAGTTCCTGCCTCTTGAATACCGTCGTCTTTGTACGAGGTGTTTCGTTGATATGTGGCTACCACTAGAGCAAAGACTGCTTCGGGCGAGGGATATGATTCAACAACATATCGATAGCCCAGAAAGCCAACTTACCCAGCACCAAGCTTTGCAAGCGTTAGAGCTCGGAAGAAAAATAATTTTGTCCGAACGGCAAAGTGATGTGGCCAAAAAGCCTCGGCGTGGAGACCACGCATTATTAAAGCCAGATGGGCAGCGTTCTGAGTTGATCGCCAGTGCCGCGATAGCTCGTGACTATGCGAATAGCCCGAACAGAAAAGCAATTATCTACGAATTAATGGCCAGCTTTGAGGCTAGCCAATCTACTGTTGCTCGAGCACTTAAAGCACATGGGGTGTCACGGCAGAATAAAAGGATTGATGACAAAACTACTGTCACTTAGCCGGTTGTGACAGTTTCATCGAGCAGTTTAGGCGTCGTCCGCAGCACACCGCTGCAATCCGCTTAGGAGCGATGACGATGACAACTGATGGTAACAGGACCCGCCGCATCATGCGGTTGCCGGAAGTGAAAGCTGCTTCTGGTTTCGGGCGCACCCACATTTACGAACTGATGAAGGAAGGTCGTTTTCCTAGCGCTCGTCGCATTGGTGCTCGTGCCGTGGGTTGGGACTCCTGGGAGGTCGAGCAGTGGGTGGCTGATCGCCTTGAGCGGCGGTAGGTAATCATGGATCAGGGGGCTATCCGTGGTTACGACTGTCGTAATGTTTGTTTCTTTATTAGGGTGAGCTGAGGGATGGCGCGCACCAGGCGGAAATTGAAAGGGCGGAGAGAGTATGGCGGTTTCATCCTGCTTCCGAACGCGCTATATGATAATCCGGCATTTTGTGAGCTGAGTCCCTCCGCACTCAAAATACTACTCGGAATTATGCGGCAGTATCGGGGCAATAATAACGGAGACTTGTCTGCGTCTTTTGTCCAGGCTAGGAAGTGGGGGATAGGTAGCAAGTCATCTCTGGCTAGTGCTTTGACTCAACTTTTGGATATTGGTTTTATTATTCGTACTCGAGAGGGGGTGTTTATCAACCCGGGTGGCCGTTGTGCGCTCTTCGCGCTTGCATGGATGCCAATCGACGACTGTCCCGGTAAGTCTCTTGAAGTCGGGCCAACGATTACTCCACCGCTAAAGTTGAGTCTCATAAACAACAAAATGCCCGGTACAGCTTCTGTACCAGGTTGAGTACGGTTTTTGTACGCGGGATGGTTTTAAGTACGGAAACAAAGGATCAGAAATACCTCCGTGCGTCCAATTTCTGTATCGATGGAGTCGGTCCCTAGGTACAGAAATTGGACTCCTTTTTATATATACCAAGGGCCTGTGTAGTCAGTCGGGTAGTTGGTGAAATAGCGCAGTGAATATGGCGAGGGAGGCCAAAAAGGGATAGTGGGCGTCGGGGCGGGACTTACGCGTATGCGCGGTAGGCTCAGAAATGCCGGTAGTTGGGAATGTGCATTGCTAGGTCCGCGAATTGAGGAATGCGGAGGCTGGGCTGTTGAGATGGCGGACTGGGGCGATTCGTTGGGAGGCGCTACGCCACTACGGCACTGCTGCTCGGGTACTGGCTTTTCACCCACACTGGATGGGCGGACAGTCGTGCAGGATTTCTGTTGCTATAAAGCGGGCCCGAGGCTGTACCACATCATCACGACGCATGTTTCTCATCGTTTCGTCGATGGACATGCTTGCAATGAAACCGCACTGGCTTGGGTCTTGGCCGTATTCGGTCAGCGGCAACAGTCAGCTGTTATCTGGCTAGAGGCTTGAGCTCCGAGGTGCAGAGTCTCGAAGTGAGCCCGATGTAGTGCCCCTACGAATTAAAAACTGTCGCATCGAGCCCAGCAATTACAGGTGCTAGCCGGCAAGAAAGGTGAAATAAAAACTGTCGCGACACCGGTTTTTTGAGTTTTCGGCACATGGCTTACCAAATAAGAGCTGTCGCAAACTGGCACCCAAGCGCCCAGGTCACCACATGACGATGGCAGCCCGAACCGGCAACACTAGCGGTTTAGGCGCCTCGCGGCGGATGTCGACGACTGTTTCAAATACGCTGCGACAGTTTTTATTTCGTAGGACAAAATGGACAATCAGCGTTTAATAAGTGAAACGCTTCTCTCGTTCGTAATGGAGAGTGCTTTCCTCCGCTAAATTCTCATTAATGTGAAGCGACCGCATCAATCTCCGCATCATTAACTTAATCGAACCGCACCCACGGATCTGTTGGACAGAAAAAGACTGTGCGGGGTCGCCATGGCCGTCATCGAGGGAAACATGATCGCCGTAGATACTGAATGTGTGTCCTCGGAAAAGCGTTGCGGGAGGCGCGACCGCCCATGGAGATTCCTCACCAGCAATAAAAAGAAAGGCTTCGCGAATCGGATGACTCTGCCACTCCAGAAAGTTGCATTTAAGTCTTGGCTCTCCGATTCCAATATTATCTAGCAAGCCTTCTACATAATTGCGAAAGGAGTACCCGAAACGTTGACACTCTTGGAAATAGGTAACAGAAATCTCTGCTAGATAGGACGGATATTCATTTTTTTCTAAGAGGTCACTTAAAGTACGAATACGAATATTCGAGGTGCAGGGATCGTGACTGAAGAGAAATTCTCGATAGTATACCTCGCCCCAGTAATCTTTAGGGAAGTATGAAAATGCGCTGGGCCAACTTGCGATGAGATTCAACGCCATGTCCCCATCCATCGGAGGGGGGCGTAGTGGTCCGAACGGACGAACATACGACGCTGGCTGCGCTCCAACTGCATCTAACCAGCAATCCACTTGAGCTCGAAAATGCTCGGGAGCAAAATCGAAGTCTACGTAACTCTTGGCCCCTATGGTTTCCTCACCTGCGCGAACGTAGATCGTTGCCGAATCAGTATCAAAACAAATCTGATGATCACGATAGGTTATCAAGTCCTTCATAAATATGACGCCTTGAGGAGTACTTGGCCATGTTTGAACAAGATCCATGGCGCGTATCGTGATTGCTACGATCTTTTTCCGTGCTTCAGATTGCCTTGCGTCGGGAATCCCTTCAGATGGTTCAATGGACTTGGGGTGGTACTTCGTTGCGTACCCAGGGCCGTTGGGGTTGCGAATCACTGTGTTTCCGGGGTTGGCTTTGGCCCAGCTGTTTGCTTCTGCCCAGGTGTCGAATCGCAGTCGTGCGGAATGCCTGGCTTCGCGTCGCTCGGAGTTAACGATTTCATCGACGATGCCCATCCCTCCATTGGCCATCCCTGACTGGCCGAAGGTTCGCTCCCAATCTCCCATCCCTGTTTCCTCGTCGTTTACTAATCCAACTGATTAGCAGCTTCAATCTAGAGGGGGCAATACTAACGCCAACGCGAGCCTCTGAGTAAGTCGAGGGCAATCCCCACCACTAAGTCCTGTAGCAGTTGCTGGCCAGCCCATCGAGTTGGTGGTGCCGTGGCCCGGCCCGATCTTAGACGCAGATCCTGGTCCTGGTCCGACTACTCCTTCGCCCAGAACTGGGTCCGGATTTTTGCTGTACGAAGTGCAAGGGCCGTTCCCTGCCTTAGGTGTCGAAAGATACACATAAGACCATTAATGGCCGAGTATTCAGTTAGATCAACGATTTGCGGCAACCTGGGTCAAAACCGCAAGAGCGAAAGCGTTCAGCAACGCAGGGGTATGGGGCCGCCCTTCACGCAATGGTCTGCCAAGGGACCAGTTCGTGTCTCACGCCACAGCGGGTGCTGGAGCCACGCAGCAGCGCTGAACGATGTGAGTTCGTGGTGGTCTACTTTTTCTCTGCGCAGCTGACGTCCTGGCTGCCGGCACCGGCAGCGGCAGCCAGCGCAAGTTGGCGCGATAGTTTCTATTCTCCCGCGACAGTTTTAGTTATCTAAAGCCAGTAGATCCTGTGCCGGCAGTGCGGTTCGCATACCTAGTCGCCAGCATCTTAATGAGGCGGATTATTTTCATCCAAGGTGTGATTAAAGCCGCGGTGAATCTTGGTGGCAATCAGCATTGAAGTCATTGGCGCGACGAAGCAAGCAATAACACCCACCACGACCCCTCCCATTGCCAACGTAGATAGGCTTTTCTCAAAACCAATCCAGCCCCCGGCAATCAATATGCTGCCGCCCCAGCGACTGCCTGACTCAACCAAGCGATAAGCCATCCGGTTTAGTGAGCTGAAGAAAATACGGGGGTAGTTGCTTGGGTCGCCCGCCAGGGTGTACTCAGCAGGAAATAGCGCCGCCCTAAGCACGATGTTGAACACGACGATTAGACATCCTGTAACCAGCATAATCTGACTCCATTGCTTACTATAGATCCGTTACCGGAATTGGATTACCGCGTCAGGTGTATGCGAATAGCTAGGACGCTGTAAGGTCGAATCAGCCCCGTCTAGGCACTGAAAGATCAGGTCTACAGTTCCCCCTGGAAAATGACTGGATCGTCCAGAGGTGACGTTGTTCACGAGAATTTCCCGGCCTTGCGATAAACACGTTTGGTTAGCCTCTGTCATTGCTAACCGCATTGCCCCTGGTTCACCGCCTCGGGCGGGCGCGGCATGAACGGAGACCGAGTACGTGTCCGGCCCCATTTTTGATACGCCACTGGATTGGGCGCAGCCTGCAAGCAAGGCGATGGAGATGTGTACAAGGGGCTTGGCGTTCATGACGATAATTCCATTTAGGCGAATGCCGATCACTGTATGAGATTCAAAGGCAGTAGATCAATACTCTGTAGATGTTAACAGCGTAGAGCCCGACGCTTTGGTCATGGAAAAACTTCATGCCACAGCCCGCCAACGTATTTCACACAATCTCAAGCGCCTACGTCTCGCCCATGGGTTGAGCCAAGAGAAGGCCGCCGAGCTTGCCGACTTTCATCGCACCTACGTTTCTCAGGTGGAGCGCTGTATAACCAATATCAGCATTGATGGCCTAGAGCGCTTAGCGCACGCGCTGGACGTGGATGTCATAGAGTTGTTGAAGCCTGTTGACGATCAATGACGAGATTTATTTTGCATTTTGAAGAAAGACAAGCCGCCCCTCCTTATTCATAAACAAAATGCTGTCCGCTATCCGCACGGCATCGATCCATGTTCATTGGGCGTGCTTTTCACTAAATGTAGTAAGAAAAAAGGCACTTTTTGCTCGAATCCATTGGATTGGCAGGCGGTGGTCTTACCCGTTGATGGCAGATATGGCTATCTGGTTCTCGAAGGTGTGTGCCTGGAGTCGGCCTGGGACGCGGTTTTTAATCAATCCGTCCTTGGACGACTACTGCGATGGGTAAGTAATAGTAAGCAATCGCCCTAAACGCTATCACTTTGCTGATGTAGTAGCGACGGCAGCGAGCAGCCATCAGCTTACGATCACTGTGCGAGCACTTAACCCGCTGCCGGTGATGGACACACAGCTGGAGCCTACGACCAATTAATAGCCTCATTCCTCATCGAAGTAGTCGCTATCCAGTTTCGGCAACTTGAGCAGCCGCGACGTTACTCCGACTTCGTGATCCATCATCAGGTTAACAAGCCGACTTCCATCAACCAGCACCATACCCTCGACCGAACGGGCAAAGTCGATGCCTTGGGCAGTGTATCCAGAGGTGGTAATAAATACTCCGCGCTTCGCCTTTTGCCCGGCAAGTGCGCCATAGAAGGCTTGCAGCTCGGGGCGGCCAACCGTACCTTGCCAACGTTTGGCTTGGACGTAGACCTTTTCCAGTCCGAGCTTGTCGAGCGAGATCACTCCATCGATTCCGCCATCTCCGCTACCGCCTACGCGTTGCAAGTCATTGCGGCTAGCGCCGTAGCCAAGGCTGTGCAATACATCCAGCACTATGACTTCGAAGCGGTTAGGGCTGACTTGCAGAAGGCTGTCCAGCAGGTCAACTGCAGTCGCTTCGCGTAGCTCACGCAACGCCTGCTCCAGCCGATCATCTGGGCTGACAGTGGCTGAGCTTGCTGTCTGAGCAGCCTGCTCTTGTCCGTCGAGCGGGATGGCGTCAGATGGCCCCTTGAGCTTTACATCCATAAAGCCGATGGCGAGCTGTTCTACCTTATCTGCAGTAAGGGGATAGGGATGCTGCGCGGCATAGCTGATGCCTGCATCAGTTAGCTTCCAATAGCCTCGTTTAGCGCTAGTGGATAGGCCGGCGCGTTTGAGGCGATCATGGGCCCAGCCTGCACGGTTCTTGTATGTTGCCTGGCCGCTCGCAATCAGCTCTTGCCGTTGTGTTTCCGACAGATCTAGGGCCCCAGCAGCAGCTTCATGGGCGTCTCGAGCTGTCGCGCCTTCGGATGTAGCTGCTAGGTAGCGCAGTATCGGCTCTATAAACTGATCGTATGTAGGGACGGACATTGCAACTCCAGGCGCAAGGTTGATGGCGTGGGCGAAGGTTTCATACGGTTCTGCACACTTTCGGAAGCATCTTTCGGAGATGCTGTCCGAATGGTTTGCTCTTGAATCGTTCAAGTTGGAAGTCCCGTTTGAGCGATTTCGCCCCACCCCCGGTCGAACGTGAACGTCTTAGCGTGAGCGACGGGATTCTGAATTCTCAGTACGCGAGCTCTTGTTGCGTCCGTCGCGTATTCGACCACGTACAGCCAATACGCATCACCCTTTTCTCGGGCGCATTCGAATTGAGTGTGTGACAATCCCACGGGACGGTTTTCCAGACTGCCCGTCATCGACTTCACCTCTACCCACCGAATCTGCCTGCCACTGCTGTCAACCTCGTAGAGGTCAAAGCCGGGATTGCCATCCGGCGTGCGGCGCAACGTCGGCTCAAAGCCAATGATTATGCCGATGCCGTGCCCTTCGATTTGCATCCGCTCCGCTTGATCGAGGCCATCGGGGTCTAGGCCATTGTCATCCGGATGTGCGCCGACGTAGGAAATGAAGGGGCGCGCCCCGGCCTGTCCGGGCGTCCTTTTGCCTCCGCCATTTCCACTTCCTCTACCGCCAGATCCGCCGTGCTCACCTGAGCCACCATGAGCGCCGCCACTGCCCTGGCCATTGCCGCTTGGTGTGCCGGTACCAGTATGGTCGTGGCCGCCGCGTCTCCCTCCATTGCCCTGGCCGTCGCCACCATCGGGATCAGGTGTCCCAGGCGGGATATCTGGCATGTCGTCGCCATACAAATCTTTCGCATCGTCGTACACGTCGCCGTCGGATGGCTCGTCGGCCTCTGGCTCGGGGATTGTTGATGATTCGGGCTCCTGTAATGAACTGGCACTCAATCGAGATACCAGCTCAGCAACGATAGCGGGGTCTCTTCGTAATAGATCGAGAATCGCCGGATCGATGCCTGCCTCTTTGGCCAACTGATCGATGATCGGCGGCTTGAATGCAATTTTGGTCAGCAGGAAAGGATTGGGTTTCCAGCCAAGGGTGTCGAACATTACGAGCGCCGGAGGTACGAGCTTCCCGTCGGCGTTCGGCACCCAGGCGGCCTGATTGAGCGTCCGAATGAAGGCTGCGTCGAATCGGGCGGTCTTTGTCTCGTGGTAATAGCCCCATCTGTAGGAACCGTAGAAGGCGGCAGTGCCACGCGCCTCAAGGTCAGCTAACGCCTCCCACAGCACCTTCACTTTGGCTGCTGCCTCCTCGGGTTTCAGCATGGGCAAGAATTCCAGCAGCTGCGTCAGCCCGCGAAGAGTGAAGTCTTCTGGCTGGCTTTCCGAGCTCGCGCGCTCAAGGCCTGCTTCACGGCGAATCTGCACCTTCTCGGAATGCGCCAGCCCTGACGGTGTTGCTTGAGGAATGAGATAGCGGCTTGCGCCACACGACACCAGCAGGTCGCGGATGTCTTCACCGCGCAAGCAGTCGTATTCGTTGTCGACGATCAGGATGTCCTGCACGCCGGCGAAGAGCTGCTGCAGGCGGTCGGTGGCGATATAAATGTCTCCGGGCTTGGCAACGTAGGCTTTGCCATCGCCGGTGTCGACCACCATTACAAAGTTGGTATCGCGCAGGGCTGAGCGGAGCTTTTCCTTCTGGCTGGCCGAGTCGGTGTTGAAGGCAGTACGGATGCGTTCGATGTCGGCAGAGTAGGCATCGTCGTCCACATCCACTTCTTCCTGCTGGTACTTCGGCAGGAGGTTCCAGATCACGTCATCCACCGGGTCGGGTTCGGTGATGCCTAGCGAACTCAGGAACAGGCATACCTCGGGTGTCGCGCACACCGCGCGTCGCATCGTCGGGAAGCTGGTGGCAATGGCGCTTGGCAAGAATGCTTTGGCTTTCCCATTCTCGCGGGCGACAACGTGGCTGCCATCATCAAGACGGATGAGCGGAACGCTGTCGAGGTGGCGCCGCAGAGCCTTCTCCTGGCCGCTCAGGAATTCGTACAGCCGCAATACCCACTCATCAGGTTGAGCCTCAAGGAATGATTTGCTCAGGCTCGGCACCAGCTTTGTTGGTGTGATTTCGTCGATGTCGAGTTCGCGCATCAGGTACTGGCGAATCTCGGGTGCCTTGTCCTGAGTGATGTCGCCAGACAACCAAGCGGCGACTTCCGAGTCGAACAGTGCCGCAACCTGCTCCGGGCTGCACAGCTCGCGCAGCTCTTGTGTACGCGCCAGCTTGGCCTGATCGGCGCTAACGTACCCGCCGTCGAAGGTCGGAAGCAGCGCCTCCTTCTGAAATGCCTGCTGGACGGCATCGAACATCGGCGCGAACCGCGAATCTTGTGGGAACTTCTCGCGGTCAAGCGGAAGACACCGAAGCGCCGATACATCCAGCATCGCCTTGTCCCGCATCCAGCGCATCGCTTCCACCAGCAAGCTGGACGTTTCCTTGACCAGATGCTGGTTCCACGGCTCGCCGGGCGGGATGTTGTCGCGGCTGGGCGTGGTGCGGTACGGCCCCTGCACGAGGAAGCCAAGATGGCTTTCAACCACGGTCGGGAAGAACACCACCAATGGTGACTTGGCCAATGGCTGCACTGCCCAGCGGCCGGGAGCGTCCTTCACTGCGATCAGCGAGAAGGCGATTTCTACTCGTCCGATCTTTTGCTGTTCGGCAGAAAACACGTCGCGGTGGAACACCAGCCAGTTCTGATCGACTTCGGGGCGATCATCCTCGTTGCCGATCACCGTGATGCGCTGAACATTGGCCCCAAGCGTTTCCGGGCTGTTACGCAAGTAGAACCCGGAGGCGCCGCCTTCGACGCTCCAGTTGATTTCGTCGATGTGACGCAGGAACAGCAGCGCGCCCGGGCCCAAGTGGCGAAACCCTGCCGTGATGTCCTGGGCTGCGCTCGTGTCCTCGGGTTTCAGGGAGAGGATAATCTGCGTCTCGTCCGCTGCGCGCGCCAAACGCGCCATTCGTTTGGGAAAGACATAGTTCTCAATGGCGAAGTCCTCATCGCCAGAGTGAATCTCCGGCAGATCGGTGACCGTGTATACCGACTTGAAGCCAAGGCCGAAGCGGCCAATCGAGGACTCGTTTTTGGTGCTCTCGGCAATGTCGCAGACGCTTCGGACGTCAGCCTCGTCGAACGGCTTGCCGAAGTGGGAGAGGGTCAGGCGGGTCGAATCTAGAGTGAAGGCAACCTTGCGCGACCCGTGCCAGTCTCCGCGCCTGCCGAGGGCGTCCTCGGCGTTTTGCAGCAATTCGAAGATGAAGTGAGTGCGGTCGTCGTACAGCCCGGCGGCAAGCTTCCCTGACTTTTGAGCGCCCTTAGTGCCGTAGCTCTCCCGGTTTTCCTTGCAAATTGCCTCGTAGTTCGATGTCACCGCTGTTCCCTCTCGGTCAGGCATCTTTTCCGATGCCAAGTTTGCACAAGTCTGCACAAGTCTGAAATAAAATGACAAGATGTTGCAGTAAACCAAACACTCTGCATATGAAATGGGAAGCCGATGAGCGACCAGCCAGACGAGATTCTCACGATTGACGAGGTTGCTGCCTTCTTGAAGGCAGGTAAGCGCACGGTCTATCGCCTGGCCGCCAGCGGTAAGCTCCCGGCCTTCAAACTCGGTGGCACGTGGCGCTTTCGGCGCAGCGATCTGGACAAGTGGATCGCCAGTCGCATCGGCAGAGCGACAGTGGATGATGACGAGGGGGTTGAATGACTTCCAACGCCACCGCCCTCCAGTCCAAGGCCAATCCCCAGCAACTTGAAGCCATTCTGGCCACCGACGGCCCGGTGCTCATCATTGCCGGGCCCGGGTCGGGCAAGACCTTCACGCTGGTAGAGCGCATCGTCTATCTAATCACCCACAAGGGGATAGCCCCCGAGTCGCTGTTGGTCGTCACCTTCACCGATAAGGCCGCGCGCGAGCTCACCACCCGCATATCCAATCGGCTGGCCGAGCTGAACATCCAGTTCAACCTGAACGAGATGTATCTCGGCACCTTCCACTCCATCTGCCTACGGCTCTTGGAAGACTACCGCGAGTTCACCCGGCTCAAGCGCAGCTTCACGCTGTTCGACCAATTCGATCAGCAGTACTTCCTCTACCAGCGCATCAAAGATTTCCGCGAGCTGCCAGACGCCCAGCTTGTCATGGGCCATGATCAGGCGGGCCGTTGGGCGCAGTCGGAGAACTTACTCAAGTGGCTCAACAAGGTGAGCGAGGAGGCGCTCGACGCAGCTGCGCTGGCGGTGGCACCGGAAGTGGAAATCCGCGCACTGGCCACCTGTTTTGCCAAGTACCAAGAGCTGCTCAACGAGCACAACTCGCTGGACTTTTCCGGTATCCAGTATGAGGCCCTGCAACTGCTGGAAAAGCGCCCCGAGGTACTGGCGCAACTGCGCGACAAACTCACTCACCTGATGGTGGACGAGTATCAGGACACCAACACCATTCAGGAGCGCATCCTCCTGATGCTGGCGGGCGAGCGCCGCAATTTGTGCGTGGTGGGCGACGACGACCAAGGCTTGTACCGCTTTCGGGGGGCCACCATCCGGAATATTCTGGAATTCCCGGCGCTGTTCGACAGCGGCCAGTGCAAGCAGGTCAAGCTCACCGTCAACTACCGCTCTCACCCGGATATCATCCGTTTCTACAACGAGTGGATGAAGGAGCAGGTTTGGGACGACGGCACTCGGGCGTACCGCTTCGCCAAACAGATCGTCCCGCGCGAGGACGACTTCCCCGATCTGCCTACGGCGGTGCGACTGACCGCCAGTGACAACAACGGCGACACCACTAACTGGCACGCCGAGGTACTGACCTTCCTCAATGGGTTGAAGAGCTCCGGCCAACTCTCGGACTGGAATCAGGTAGCCTTCCTGTACCGCTCGGTCAAGAACTACAAGGTGGTGGCACTGGCGCGCTTCCTCGAAGCCCAGGGCGTACCCGTATTCTCACCCCGCTCAAATATGTTCTTCGAGCGCGAGGAAATCCGCCTGATGATAGGGGCGCTGATCTTTCTTTTCCCCCAGTTCTCCAAGGTACGGGCGTGGGTCGAAGGCGTCACGTTGCCCATCTGGGATTACTACGACCACCAGTGCTTCAAGCCCTTCATCGATGAGCTGCGCAAGCCGGAGAATAAGGCGATGCTGGACTGGGCACGGCCACTGGCCAAACACCACGCCGTCCTCACGCAGAACACCGACTACGCCTTCTCTGGTCTGTTCTACCAGTTACTGCAGTTCCCGCTGTTCTCGCGATTCCTCACTGAAGAGGCCGTCCAAGGCGTGGACAAAGGGCGTGCTGCCCGCAACCTCGGTACCTTTTCAAAACTGATCTCTAAGTTCGAGTATCTGCACTTTGTCAGCGTGCTCAACCCCGAGTGGCTGGAAAAGAATCTGCGCGACCTGTTCAACCAGTTCTTGCGCTTCCTTCAGGATGGCGGCATCGGCGAGTACGAGGACGAGGCCGAGTACG
This sequence comes from Pseudomonas sp. FSL R10-0056, assembly GCF_009600105.1. Classification (NCBI taxonomy): domain Bacteria; kingdom Pseudomonadati; phylum Pseudomonadota; class Gammaproteobacteria; order Pseudomonadales; family Pseudomonadaceae; genus Pseudomonas; species Pseudomonas sp. FSL R10-0056. The sequence goes on along the minus strand of NZ_WIWL01000161.1, from coordinate 45,531 downwards.
CACCCAAGGGCTGTGTCTCATTCCTGACCATCCACCAGTCCAAGGGCCTAGAATTTCCGGTGGTGGTGTGTGGCTCGCTGGAGGCGGTGCCGCGCAAGCAATACAGCGCGCTTGATGTGCTGCTGGAAGATGGCGGTTACCTTTCCAAGGAGCGCTTCGAGCCGCTCGACCACATCAAGGACTTCGACTTTTGGCGGCTGTTCTACACCGCCTTCTCGCGTGCCCAGAACCTGTTGATGCTGGCCACGCAGGAAAAACAAGGGCACGGCAAGTCGCCGTCCAAATACTTCGAGCGGCTGTTCTATGAGCTGCCCAGCTGGCGCGACGTCGATCTGTCGGCGCTGACTTTTGAAGCCGTCAAACAGATCAACCTCAAGCGCGAGTATTCATTCACCTCGCACATCACGGTGTTCGAGAATTGCGCCGAGCAGTACCGCTTTTTCAAAGAGTTTGAGTTCGCGCCCACCCGTGAGAGCCCAATGCTGTTCGGTACGCTGGTGCACCAGACCATCGAGGACATCCACAAGACGGTACTGCGGGGCGAAGAAGCCAGCATCACCTTCGATGTAATCAAGGGCTGGTTCTCAACTAACTACGCCATGCTCTCGAAGAAAGAGCGTGTCTACCTCGCACCCTCTTCGCAACAGGCGGCGCTGTTACACGTGCTGCGCTACTACGAGCGCGAGAACGACCACTGGGATCGCATCAAAGAGGCCGAGGTTGAGATCTCGCTCATCAAGGATCAGTACATCCTCAAAGGTAGTGTCGACCTGATCAGGGGCGAGCATGACACGGTCGAGATCATCGACTTCAAGTCTGAGAAGAAGCCTGACATGGAAAAAGACCGGGATCGCCTGCGTCAGTACCAACACCAGCTGGAGGTATACGCCCACCTGGTGGAAGAGCGTACTGGCCAGAAGGTCAGTCGGATGCACCTGTACTACACCGGCGAGGACGGCGGGAACCCTTACGTGTCGTTCGCTAAGGACAGCCGGGCCATCGATAAGACCATCGCGCGCTTCGACAACATCGTCGCGCGCATTGCGCAGCAGGAGTACGCCATAGCCGCACGCCCGGTAAAGCTGTGTCAGAGCTGCGATATGCGCGCCTACTGTGACAACAAGAATTGGAAATTCAGGAGCAACAACTCGTGAGCAAGAACACCCCCGCGCAGGATAGCCTGCAACTCACCACAATCGATGGCGGCACCACCAATGTCGAGAAGTACAAGTTCGAGCCGATCAAGGGCTACCCTATGCTCAACTGGCGCGGTAAGCGTCCGTTTACCTCGACGCAGTACTACCCGGCACAACTGAAAGAAGTCCACGGCGAAGAGGTGGATGGCTGGCGCAATAAGATTTTCTGGGGTGACAACCTGCAGGTCATGAGCCACCTGTTGAAGGAATTCCGGGGCGAGGTAGATCTGATTTATATCGACCCGCCGTTTGACTCAAAGATCGAATACAAGAAAACAATCAAGGTAAACAGGCAGAGCGCAGAGACTGGGTATACCGCATTTGAGGAAAAGCAATACACCGACGTTTGGACGAATGATGAGTACCTGCAATTCATCTACGAACGAGCAATCCTTATGCGTGAGCTATTGAGCGATGATGGGGTGTTCTGTTTGCACTGCGATTGGCATAAGTCCCACTACCTGCGCGCATTGCTAGATGAAGTGTTCGGCGCTGGGGCATTCCAGAATGAGATTGTCTGGCACTACTACAACAAGATGCAGGGGAACATAAACCGCTTCGCATCTGATCACGACATCATTCTTGTCTACTCAAAATCGGGAAAATTTCAATTCAATAAGCTGCGCGAAAAGCGCGAAAAGCCTGTGCAGCAAATTAAGCGGGTTTGGGATAAAGCCACTCAGTCTCTGGTTAATGCCAAAGACGAGAATGGGAAAGTTGTTTACATAAATTCCACTCACAGAACCATTGATGATGTTTGGCGTCTGCCCATGCTTCAGCCCGCAGATCGCGTTGAGGTGGTGGGCTACCCAACACAGAAGCCAGAAACTCTGTTGGAGCGAATCATCCTTGCCTATTCGAACCCGGGTGACATCGTGTTCGATTGCTTTATGGGTTCTGGAACCACACAAGCAGTAAGCAGTAAATATGGCAGACGTTATATCGGCAATGATATTAACTTGGCATCAGTTCAAACCACCTCGAAACGGCTTCTCGGAATCCATGAAGAAATGGCTGATGACAAATATCAGCCGACTATCAAGAATGGCTTGCGAGGCGGTAGTGATTTCCAAGCCAGCATCGAGGAAGAAGGGGATGACGCCGCAGCCGACTGGACTGCTGTCTTTAAAGTGCAGAAGGTCTATCCAGGCTTCGAGGTACATACAGTCAACAACTACGATATCTTCCGCAACCCCATTCAAGCTAAGGAGTTGCTGATCGAGGCGCTTGAAGTTCAAAAGCTCGAATTCAGCACCGTTTTCGACGGCGAGAAGGATGGGCGCATGATCAAGATCATGCCCGTCAACCGCATCGCTACGCGCGCCGATCTGAACGAGCTAATCGCGGGCTTCGACTATAAGTCCTGGGAGCGCAAGCAGAACGAAAAATCAAACCCCACGGTCGAAAAGATCACCCTCGTCTGCATGGGGCATGAGTCGGACTTGGCTGCGCAGCTGGAGCTGGCCGCCAGGCCGTTCAAGATCGACGTCGAGGTGGTCGACATTCTGCGCGACAAGGCTGATCTAGAGTTCAAGCGCGACTCGCAAGCCAAGGTGTGCATTAAGAAGGGAGAGCTGGTTATCGAGCGCTTCTATCCGATGAGTTTGCTACAGAAGCTCTCGCTGCAGAAGGAGTCGGTTGAGGACTGGAAGGAGCTGGTCGAGTCGGTGTTGATTGACTGGAACTACGACGGCGCGGTGCTGCAACCGACAGTGGTGGACATCCCCGGCAAGAATGATCTGGTCAAGGGTGCTTACAAGGTGCCCCAGGATGCAGGCACCGTCCGCGTGAAGATTACCGACCTGCTGTCGGAGTCGTGGGAAGGGAGTGTGATCAATGGCGACTAAACGTGCGGCCAAGGCGGTGAGCGCGTCGCTCGACTTTGCCTTCTTTCAGTTCCTGTGGCAGTTCTACCAGGGTAATCGCGGCACGATCCGCTCGCACTACAAGGAGCTGACGCGCAAGTTCCTCGATTTCAACAACCCGGATAAGAACCCCAAGGCCTTCCTGCGCCAGCCGCAGTTTGAGGCGCTGGAAACCTACGTTTTCCTCAAGGAGTTTCTCGGGAACGCCAAGGTCGAGGAAATCTTCCAGCAGTGGTTCGAGAAGCAAGGTCGTTTTGCCAACCGCGCCGAGGGTGGCGTAGTTTCCGGCGATGCTGGCCAGGTGGGCCTGTTCGACAAGATCACTCAGGAACAGTACAAGGCTGTATTCGCGGCTATGCGCAAAAACTCGCGCGCCTACCCCAACTACATTTTTGCGCTGACGATGGGCACGGGCAAAACCATCCTAATGGCGACCTGCATCTTCTACGAGTTCCTGCTGGGCAACAAATTTGAGAAGGACGCGCGTTACTGCCACAACGCGCTGGTGTTTGCGCCAGACAAAACGGTGTTGCAGTCGCTAAAGGAAATTGAGTCGTTTGACCTCACCCGCGTTGTGCCTCCGGAGTACGTCAACTTCCTGACAATGCACGTGCGATTTCATTACCTCGAAGAGGCGGGCACCTCGCTGGACACGTTGGATCGCTCGCGTTTCAACATCATCGTCTCTAACACGCAGAAGATCATCCTCAAGCGCCAGCACAAGGATAAAACCTCTGTCGACAAGCTGTTCGGTGCGACCGGAGAAACCCTCGCCGCCACTGGCGTCTACGCCGATGCGGCCGATCTCTACAATTTCGATCAGCCAGAGGAAGAAGGGGAGCTGACCACCAACCAACGTTTCGAGAAGCTGCGCCGCCTGGAGCAATTGGGCATCTTTGTGGATGAGGCCCACCACGCCTTCGGCAAGGCGCTGGCTAAGGACATGGGCGTGGGTGCCAAAGAAACAGATACAAGCCTGCGTACCACCATCGACATTCTGGCCGCCAGCCTGAACGCGGCGGGCACGAGGGTGGTGGCCTGCTACAACTACACTGGCACGCCCTACGTTGGACGCGTGGTGCTGCCGGAGGTGGTCTATGCCTACGGACTGAAGGAAGCCATCGGCAAGGGATTCCTCAAGAAGGTGACGCTGCACGGCTACGCAAACACCCGCTCCGACGAGTTTGTCGATATCGCCATTGAGAACTTCCTGAAGGAATCTGGTGAGCTGCGCCCGGAAGGTTTGCTGCCCAAACTAGCCTTCTTCGCTTCCACCGTAGAAGAGTTGATCGGCGAGCTGAGGCCAGCCGTCGAGCGCGTGCTGCTCAAACATGGCATCCCGACTTCGCGCATCTTGGTCAACGTGGGCGACAGCAAAATCACTTCAAATGACGACATCCGCGAGTTCAACCAGCTGGACACCATAGGCTCGGAAAAACAGTTCATCCTGCTGGTGAACAAGGGCCGCGAAGGCTGGAACTGCCGTTCTCTGTTTGGCGTTGGCTTGTTCCGCGAGCCCAAGTCTAAGGTGTTCGTGCTGCAGGCCACGATGCGCTGCCTACGTGCCATTGGCCAGGCCCAGCACACGGGTCACGTCTTCCTTTCGGACGACAACCTCAACACCCTCAACGACGAGCTGCAGCAGAACTTCCACATCAGCGCCGATGAGCTGCAGAATGTCGCCAAGGACAAAGAGCGAGTTGAAGTCCGCGTGGTAGAACCCCCGGTTAAGATTAAACTGGTTCGCGTTCGCAAGCTCTATCAGATACGTGAGAAGGCAATTCTGCCCGGCCAGAAGCTGGGAATTGACCGCACCGAAAAGAAAAACTGGAGTACGTTGGTCGAGAAGTACCGCCTGATCGAAACTCAGCAAGACGGCTTGACCGCCGCCGACGCGACGCGTGCCTCCGGTAGTCGAACTTTCGATCTGACTTCGCGCCGAGAAAAGCGAGTCTTCTCACAGCTATCGCTGGTGGCCGAGGTGTCCCGCTATCTGAACCGAAGCCCCTTGGAAATCGAGGAGTTGCTTGACACGACCAGCGAAGGCATCGACGAACTGGTAGCCATCACCAACGAGTTCAACGAGCTGCTCTACGACGAGATCATTCCACGCCTATTCCGTTTGCTGTTTGATCTTGACGAGTATGAGAAGAAGGACGAGTACGAGGTCGATCTGATCAAGATGCCTGCCAACGGCTACTACGAGGTGTCGGCGTCCAAGGACAAGATCGTGCGGATGCACGACGTGCAGATCAAGGACGAGGAACGCGCAAAGAGCTTCCACCTTGACACCTACTGCTTCGATTCGGGCTCAGAAAACTGGCTTTTTTGGGACTTGCTGCGCGAGCAGCGGGTGAGGAAGATCTACTTCACCGGAATGCTGACGCACGGTCAGTCCGACTTCTTTATTCAGTATATCGACCCGGACTCACGTACCGTGCGCAGCTACTATCCTGACTTCATCTTCCTGCGTGAAGAACCGGATGGCAGCCTGAAGTACGTTATCGTCGAAGTGAAAGCCGACAACCAGATCGAAGATGCCGTGGTGCAGGCCAAAAAGGACTTCGCCCAGCAGATCGCGGTGGCCAGTGGGATGGAGTATCGAATTCTCAAATCGTCGGATGCTGACAAGCGGCGTTTTCGAGTGTTGTTTTAATCAGGGTGGTAGTACAGGAGGTGGAGCTAGTGTCTCAGCCTCCTGAGCCCGCTGCATGATCCAAATGCGCTTTTCTTCAGATGTTGAGTAGCCGACACCAACCATGTTCGTTGAATGCGAACCGATGGAGCTCCGGCCTGCAACCCAGCGCTTGGGTGTGGGTCAAAGTGTGGGTCAAGAATGGCGTTTTGTATTCAGCCCCTATTTTGCTTGGATTTCAGGCATTAAAAAGCCGGCTTGTGGCCGGCTTCTCGGGGGCGGGTTTGGCTTATTTTTGGTAAGCCGTACTCGCCTTCAATCGGGACATCCAGCGCGTTGTGGCTGGGTGTGGGGCGTAGCGGCTTTTTGCTGCCTGGCCCTGCATTCCGGCTCGCGTGCCGCGAGGGGGAGTGCACAAGTGCGACGAATCATACTGGGGTTTGAGTACTTTTCCCAGACCTAAGGTTATTCGTCCAGTTTGTAAGGCACTGGCGGGCGTCGCTGGCTAAGCGTGGACCACCAGAATACCCAGCCCAGTATCCGTATCTGCTGCGCATGGACTTCTGTTGCGTCAAAGACTTCGTCCGGATACTCCAGGCAGTTGTGGCTGCGGATGCGCAGGCCGTTGTTGGGCAGGCGGTAGAGGTATTTGATGCGCAGCATGCCATCCTGCTCGAGCGCGTAGATTTCACCGTCGACGATTTGGGTCAGGCTGCGGTCGATGGCGACTGTGGAACCATCCTGGATCCTGTGCGCCATGCTGTTGCCAATCATGGGTGCGCAAATGGCCTGGTCGGGGCTGACATCCAGGGCCTGCAGGGTCGAGCAACTGAGCCGCACGGTGCAATCAGGAATTTTCACCACATGGGTTTTGCCTGATCCGTCGGGGTGCAAGGTTTCGTTGTAGAAGGGCGCGTCAATATCGCAGGCATTAGCCGGTTTGGGCTGTCCGGTCTGGGCAGGCGATTTTTCATCGTTGCTGCTGACAAGGCCCGGATGCTTGACGCCCTCGCCGGTACGTAGCCAGCGGCTGTTGACGCACAGCAGTTCGGCGATTTCGTCCAGGCGAGCCATCGGAATGCCCCGTTTGAACCAGTTGTTGACGTGCTGCGGCGTAACGCGGCGATTGGCTGCGAAGTCCGAAGCGGTTAAATGGCACTCCCGCAGGAGGGCTTTCAGGCGATCACCGGATGTATTCATGAACACAGAGTCTACGGGCAAGCCAAGCCTGTTTAAATAAACTAAGCGTTCAAAAAAAAACGGTAAAACCAGAAAATTCCTAGGCTTGCAGCGATATTTCCTACTGGCATTGACTGGGCATTTTGCGCGCCGTAAACAGGCTGTTTTATTGCGTTTATGCAGGCATAAAAAAACCCCGGCGAGCCGAGGTTTTTTTTAACCGCTTGCTTAGCCTTTGTAGGCCGCAACCGATTTGGTGATTTCGGCACGGGCAGCTTCAGCATCGCCCCAACCTTCGATCTTCACCCATTTGCCTTTTTCGAGATCTTTGTAGTTCTCGAAGAAGTGCTGGATCTGCTGGATCAGCAGGGGTGGCAGGTCGGTGTACTCTTTCACGTCAACGTACAGCTGGGACAGCTTGTCGTGAGGCACTGCAACCACTTTGGCATCGCCGCCGCCGTCGTCAGTCATGTGCAGGATGCCAACCGGGCGAGCACGGATAACCGAGCCTGGAGCTACCGGGTAAGGGGTAACCACCAGCACGTCCAGCGGATCACCGTCGTCAGCCAGGGTGTTAGGGATAAAACCGTAGTTGGCCGGGTAGAACATCGGGGTGGCCATGAAGCGGTCAACGAACAGGCAATCGCTGTCTTTGTCGATTTCATATTTGATCGGCGCGTGGTTAGCCGGAATCTCGATAGCGACGTAGATGTCATTCGGCAGGTCTTTGCCAGCCGGAATCTTGCTGTAGCTCATTGGGCGGTGCCCCCGTTAGTAGGCCAGTTTGTTTGGCCGATTTGGCCAAAAAGTGGCGGCGATTATAGGCGTATTCCTATAAGGACGTCACCCTTGGGCGATCAGTGCTGCGCGCGGTATTCGGGGTGTTCGCTTTGCAGCTGCTTGAGGCGTGCCAGCGTGTCCTGACGATAAAACAGGCTCAGTTGTTGATAGACCAGCGGGTAGGCATGGTTCAACAGGTCGGGTGCGCTGAAAAAGTACTCGCTGGTGACCGCAAAAAACTCCGCCGGGTTTTCGGCGGCATAGGGGTCGATAGGCGCGTGGTCGGGGTTGTGGTGGTCGAGGTAGTGATTGAGATGGTCGTAGGCCTGTTGCATGGCTTGGGTCCAGTCACTGACATGCATGCTGCTGTGCAAGGGCGGCATGCCATTCGCGGCACCATTGAGCATGTCCAGCTTGTGCGCCAGTTCGTGGATGACCAGGTTGTAGCCTTCCCAGCCACCGCTGGCCAGCACGCCCGGCCAGGCCAGAACCACCGGGCCATGCTGCCAGGCTTCACCGCTGTGATGGCCTTCCCATTCATGCTCTACACCGCTGGAATCACGATGGCGCTGGGGGCTGACGAAGTCGTCGGGGTAGAGCACGATTTCGTGAAACCCCTGGTACCAGTCCAGGTCACCCAGGTTGAGCAGCGGCAATTGCGCCTGAGCGGCCAGCAACAGCCGGCCCTCTTCGGTCAGCTCAACCCCGGGCATGGGGGTGAGGTGCTTGGCTTGCAGAAACAATACGCTGCTGTCGCGCAGCCATTTGTCCTGCTCGTCATTCAGCCCGTCGAGAATGCTCAGATGCTGGCGCACGTTGTGCCATACGTCAGGCGTTACCGGGTGCTGCGCAAGGATTCGCTGGCGCCGCCATTCACTTAGAGACCACATGGTGGTGTCTCCCGATCAGGCTTTGGCTTTGGCTGGAGTACGGCCCAGACGGCTGCGGATCACGCCAATAATCATCGGTACCAGCGACAGCAGAATGATGCCCACCACCAGCAGCGACAGGTTCTTCTTGATAAATGGCACATTGCCGAAGAAATAACCCAGAGTGACCAGGCCGCCAACCCACAGGATGGTGCCGAATACGCTGAACATAAAGAAGCGCGGGTAGAACATGCGCGCCACACCGGCAACAAACGGAGCGAAGGTGCGGAAAATCGGCAGGAAACGGGCCATGGTTACGGTTTTACCGCCATGACGCTCATAGAAGTCGTGGGTTTTTTCCAGGTAGTCGCGACGGAAGATTTTCGAATTCGGGTTGCTGAACAAGCGCTCGCCTGCCGTTCGTCCAATAACGTAGTTGGTGCTGTCGCCCATGATCGCAGCCAGCATCAGCAAGCCTGCGAGCAGTACCGGGTCCATGCCGCCGCCGGCAGCTACGGCGCCCGCGATAAAGAGCAGCGAATCACCCGGCAAAAACGGCATGACCACCAGACCGGTTTCGCAAAAAATCACCAGAAACAGGATGGCGTAGATCCATGGCCCGTAATTGTTTACCAGCATGTCGAGGTACACATCGAGGTGCAGGATAATGTCGATCGGGTTGAAATCCATGTGAAGCACCTGTGTTGATGACCCGGCTCTGCAGGTCTGTGCGGGTAGGGATGCGTAGTTAACTACAACAATTGTAGTTTTTTCGTACTTTTTTGAAGAACCGGATTATACGGATTGAGACGAATTCTGCAGTGTGAGTTTGTAGCGAAGCGTGTATTGGTAGTCAAAAGCCGTAGCAGCAGCCTCGTTCCTTCGGCAGCTGCTACGCAGAGTTAATCGCCCTTGAGCAGAAAGTTTTCGCTGGGCGCTTCGACATCCAGGGTCTGCACCTGGGCTTCATCCTTCAGATTCACTCCCGATAATTGCCGCCGGCAGGCTTCGCGCATCAGGTACGCCAGCCGATGAGCGGCCATGCCGTAGCTCAGGCCTTCAAGCCGTACATTGGAAATACAGTTGCGATACGCATCGGTCAGGCCGATTTTCGGCGCGTAGGTGAAGTACAGCCCCAGGCTGTCGGGGGAGCTGAGCCCGGGGCGTTCGCCGATCAACATCACCACCATGCGTGCGCCCAGCAGTTCGCCAATTTCATCGGCCACGGCAACTCGCCCCTGCTCTACCAGAATCACCGGCGACAGCGACCAGCCTTCAGTCGCCGTGTGCTCTTCCATGCGCGCCAGGAAGGGCAAGGTGTGGCGATGCACGGCCAGTGCCGACAAGCCATCCGCTACCACCACGGCGACATCGATGCCGCCGGGGTTGGCCGCTGCGTAGTCGCGCAATTGCTGCGCAGAGTCGTCGTTGAGCTTGCGTCCCAGATCCGGGCGTTGCAGGTAGCTGTGGCGGTCAGCCGCGGCACTGTGCAGCAGCAGGCTCTCGCGCCCGCGCTCGGTTAACTGTGCACTCAGGCCGGGGTGATCAAACGGCAAATGCACCGCATCCCGGGCCTGGGCATGGGCGAATTGAAAGTCGAGTTGGGCCTGGGTCGGCATGCTGGTGCCGGTGCGTCCCAGGGCAATACGTGCGGGGGTCAGGCGGCGCAGCTCCAGCCACGGGTTAAGGTTGTCGGCCATGCCTAGCGTCCTCCCAAATGAGCCAGCGCCTGGCGAAATGCAGGTGGCAGTTGATGGCCGAACTCGATGCGGCCATCGTTCTGAGTAAAAATGCCCACCTTGCTGAGCCACTGTTCAAACTCTGGGGCGGGTTTTAACCCCAGGGTTTTGCGGGCATACAGGGCGTCATGGAACGACGTGGTCTGATAGTTGAGCATGATGTCGTCCGACCCCGGGATGCCCATGATGAAGTTGATCCCGGCCACCCCCAGCAATGTCAGCAGGGTGTCCATGTCGTCCTGGTCCGCTTCGGCATGGTTGGTGTAGCAGATATCACAGCCCATGGGCACACCCAGCAGCTTGCCGCAGAAGTGGTCCTCAAGGCCGGCGCGGATGATCTGCTTGCCGTTGTACAGGTACTCGGGGCCGATAAAACCGACCACGGTATTGACCAGAAACGGCTTGAAATGCCGTGCCACGGCGTAGGCGCGGGTTTCACAGGTTTGTTGATCCACGCCGAAATGAGCGTTGGCCGACAGCGCGCTGCCCTGACCTGTTTCGAAATACATCAGGTTATTGCCCAGAGTCCCGCGATTAAGGCTCAAGCCTGCGTCATAGCCTTCCTGCAGCACATTCAGGTTGATGCCAAAACTGGCGTTGGCGGCCTCGGTGCCGGCAATGGACTGAAATACCAGATCCAGCGGCACGCCGCGATTGATGGCTTCGATCGAGGTGGTGACGTGGGTCAGTACGCAGGACTGGGTGGGGATTTCATAGCGCTGGATGATGGCGTCGAGCATGTTCAGCAGGTCGCAGATCGAGGCAATGCTGTCAGTGGCCGGGTTGATGCCGATCATGGCATCGCCGTTGCCGTAGAGCAGCCCGTCGAGAATGCTGGCGGCAATGCCGGCCGGGTCATCGGTGGGGTGGTTGGGTTGCAGGCGTGTCGAAAGTCGGCCGCGCAGGCCCATGGTGCCGCGAAACCGGGTAACCACACGGATCTTTTGCGCGACCAGAATCAGGTCCTGTACGCGCATGATCTTCGACACGGCGGCGGCCATTTCCGGGGTCAGGCCCGGCGCCAGGGCGCGCAGGCTGTGTTCGCTGGCTGCGTCGCTGAGCAGCCAGTCGCGAAAGCCACCGACGGTCAGGTGGCTGACCGGGGCGAAGGCTTGAAGATCATGGCTGTCGATAATCAGCCGGGTGACCTCATCGGTCTCGTAGGGGATCAGAACTTCTTGCAGAAAATAGGCGAGCGGGATGTCAGCCAGCGCCATTTGCGCGGCCACCCGTTCGCCGTCGTTTTGCGCAGCCACGCCGGCCAGAAAATCCCCGGAACGGGCCGGGCCAGCCTTGGCCATTACATCTTTAAGGCTATCGAAACGGTAGGTCTGAGTGCCAACCGCATGTGAGAACGTTGCCATACAGGGTGCTCCATGACGCCAGACGCAAGGCGTCTGGCGGGATTCTCAGCGGTCAGTGCAAGGCTTTTTCGGCCTGTTGAATAGCCGCGAATTCCTCTTCCGGCGTACCGGCCACCAAATGGTGCCGACTGTAAAAAGCGAAGTAGGCAATTAATACTCCATAGATCACCGCAGCGCCAATCACCACCCGCGGGTCAACCAGGAAGCCGGCCACCACCGCGACACAGGCAAGCACCAAAGCAGTGCCCGAAGTGAAAATCCCGCCCGGCGTGCGATACGGGCGCTCCATTTTAGGGCGGCGAATACGCAGGGTGATATGCGCGGCCATCATCAGCACATAGGAAATGGTCGCGCCAAATACCGCCACCAGAATCAGCAAGTCGCCCTGGCCGGTCAGTGACAGACCAAAACCGATAATGCCGGGGATGATCAAGGCCAGCACCGGCGCCTTGCTCTTGTTGGTTTCGGACAGTTTGCGCGGCAAATAGCCGGCGCGGGACAAGGCGAAGATCTGACGTGAATAGGCGTAAATGATCGAGAAGAAGCTGGCAATCAAACCGGCCAGGCCCACCAGGTTCACAAAGCCGCCCATCCAGGTCGAGCCGCCATACGCCTTGCTCAGGGCTTCGACCAGCGGATTGCCCGATGCCATCAAGTGGTGCGCGCCGGCGCCGCCCGGGCCGATCACCAGAATCAGCAGGGCAAAGGTGGCCAGAACCAGCATGGCGCCAATCAGGCCGCGAGGCAGGTCACGCTTGGGGTTCTTGGTTTCTTCAGCAGCCAGCGGCACGCCTTCGACAGCGAGGAAAAACCAGATCGCATAAGGGATGGCTGCCCAGACACCGACATAACCGAAGGGCAGAAATGCGCTGGCGCCCTTGGCCTCGGTGACCGGGATATCCAGCAGGTTGGCGACGCTGAAGTGCGGCACCATCGCGACCAGAAACACCCCCAGGGCAATGGCCGCCACGGCGGTGATGATGAACATCAGCTTGAGCGCTTCCCCGACCCCGAAAATATGGATGCCGATAAAGATGATGTAGAACGCCAGGTAGATCATCCAGCCGCCAATACCGAACAGCGACTCGCAATAGGCGCCGATAAAACAGGCAATCGCGGCAGGGGCGATGGCATATTCAATCAGGATCGCCGTACCAGTGAGGAACCCGCCCCACGGCCCGAAAGCACTGCGGGCAAAGCCGTAGCCGCCACCGGCAGTGGGGATCATCGAGGACAGTTCGGCCAGTGAAAAACACATGCACAAGTACATGGTGGCCATCAGCAATGTGGCGATAAACATTCCGCCCCAGCCGCCCTGGGCCAGGCCGAAGTTCCAGCCGGCGTAGTCGCCGGAAATCACATAGGCCACGCCCAGGCCCACCAGCAGGACCCAGCCGGCAGCGCCTTTTTTCAGTTCACGTTGTTGGAAATAATCGGAGCCGACTTTTTCGAAATCGACAGAGGACGCCGCCGCAGCGGCAGTAGGTTCGCTAGGCATGGGAATTCACCTGTTCTTTTATAGTTTGAGAAAATATGACAGGGAGATAAGCAAGAGCTAGGCCAGAAGGCCCGGTGTAGAGCTATTGATGCCAGTTTGTGGGAGCGGGCTTGCTCGCGATGCAGGCGCTGCGGTCGTTCAGTACAGCGCAGCGATCCTTTCGCGAGCAAGCCCGCTCCTACAGGGTTCTGGGTTAGAAGAAACCCAGCGGGTTGATGTCGTAGCTCACCAGCAGGTTTTTGGTCTGTTGGTAGTGGTCGAGCATCATTTTGTGGGTTTCACGGCCGACGCCGGATTTTTTGTACCCGCCGAACGCGGCGTGTGCCGGGTAGAGGTGGTAACAGTTGGTCCACACGCGACCCGCCTTGATGGCACGGCCCATGCGATAGGCGCGGTTGATGTCGCGGGTCCACAGGCCGGCGCCGAGGCCAAACTCGGTGTCGTTGGCAATCGCCAGCGCTTCGGCTTCGTCCTTGAAGGTGGTGATGCTGACCACCGGGCCAAAGATTTCTTCCTGGAAGACGCGCATTTTGTTGGTGCCCTTGAGCAGGGTCGGCTGGATGTAATAGCCGGTTGCCAGATCGCCTTCGAGCTTGGCTACGGCACCGCCGGTGAGCAGTTCAGCGCCTTCGTTCCTGGCAATTTCAAGGTAGGACAGGATCTTGTCGAATTGCTGCTCGGAGGCCTGGGCGCCGACCATGGTGTCGGTGTCCAGCGGGTCTCCACGCTTGATTGCCTCGACCTTGCGCATCACCACTTTCATAAAGTCGTCGTAGATCGACTCCTGCACCAGCGCCCGCGACGGGCAGGTGCACACTTCGCCCTGGTTGAAGAATGCCAGCACCAGACCTTCAGCGGCTTTTTCAATAAAGGCCGGCTCGGCCTGCATGATGTCTTCAAAGAAGATGTTTGGCGACTTGCCACCCAGTTCCACGGTCGACGGGATGATGTTCTCGGCGGCACATTTCATGATGTGAGCGCCTACAGGTGTGGAGCCAGTGAAGGCGATCTTGGCAATGCGTTTGCTGGTAGCCAGCGCTTCGCCTGCTTCTTTACCGAACCCCTGCACGACGTTGAGGACGCCAGGTGGCAGCAGGTCGCCGATCAGCTCCATAAAAACGGTGATGCTCAGCGGCGTTTGCTCAGCCGGTTTGAGCACGATGCAGTTGCCCGCCGCCAGTGCAGGGGCAAGTTTCCAGGCGGCCATCAGCAGCGGGAAGTTCCACGGAATGATCTGCCCGACCACGCCCAGCGGTTCGTGGATGTGATACGCCACAGTATTGCCGTCAATTTCGGCGGCGCTGCCTTCTTGAGCGCGGATGCAGCCGGCGTAGTAACGGAAATGATCCGCAGCCAGCGGCACGTCGGCGTTCAGGGTTTCGCGTACGGCTTTGCCGTTGTCCCAGGTTTCGGTAATGGCCAGCAGTTCGAGGTTTTGCTCAATGCGGTCAGCAATCTTCAGCAACACCAGCGAACGTGCCTGCACTGAGGTCGCGCCCCAGGCATCAGCAGCGGCGTGGGCCGCGTCGAGGGCTTTTTCGATGTCTTCGGCAGTAGAGCGCGGGAATTCGGCAATGGCTTTGCCGTTGACCGGCGAGGTGTTGGTGAAGTACTGGCCTTTGACCGGTGCCACGAATTCGCCGCCGATGTAGTTACCGTAACGGCTCTTGAACGAAACAATCGAGCCTTCAGTACCGGGTTGTGCGTAACGCATGGTGAGTGTCTCCTGGCTTTATTGTGCTTATGGGAAGACGCGCTGTGGCGCTGGCAAAAGTATGAGCAAGGGCTGGGCCATCTTTGTGCAGGCCTTGTCTTCCAAGGCTTTGCGGGTTTTACCCGGTCGTTGGGGAGAGGGGCTTGTGGCACACCTGATACAGCTGTGGTGACAATTTGTACCAGTCCTGGTACAACCGATGACCGGCCGGTCAGTTCGCGATTGCAAAGGCCGGTGAGCAAGAGGATGCTGGGCGTTCGGTTTGGACTGGATCTTTGTTGCCGCTGAGGGCGAGTTGCCTCTGTTGAGCACGGGACCACCGAGACAGAGCGGAGAACAATAAGAAATGCACAGCACCGATTTGCGCCGTCACGCACGGCAAGTCATTGATGTCACCCGCGGTCGCCCGCAAGGGTGTGACCCGTCCATCGTCCGTTCCTGGCAGCGTTGCCTGGAGGACTATCACCTCGATCCTGCGCAAACCGTAGCCCCGACCGTACTTGAGCAAGGCCGTATCCTTGAAGGCCGCGAGCGTTTGCAGCAGGTGCTGAAAATCGCCGGTCACGAAATGAACAGCCTGCATCAGCAACTCTCCGGTGCCGGGCACGCGGTGCTATTGACTGATGCCCGTGGCGTGATCCTCAACTGTGTCACTGCCCCCTCCGAACGCAAGGTGTTCGAGCAGGCGGGGCTGTGGCTGGGAGCCGACTGGAGCGAAGCCAGGGAGGGTACCAACGGCATCGGTACCTGCCTGGTCGAGCGTCAGGCACTGACCATCCATCAGGATGAACACTTTCGTGGCCGGCACACCGGGCTGACCTGCTCGGCCAGCCCGGTGTTCGATCCGCAGGGCGAGTTGCTGGCGGTGCTCGACGTGTCTTCGGCCCGCCATGAGGCTTCCCGTCAGAGCCAGTTTCATACGATGGCGCTGGTTAATCTGTCAGCGAAAATCATCGAAAACAGCTACTTCCTCGGGCACTTTCAGAATCAGTGGCTGCTGCGTTTTCATCTGCACGCCGAGTCTGTCGGATTGTTCAGCGAAGGCATGCTGGCGTTTGATGGCGACGGAGTTATAGGCGCGGTTAACCAGAGTGCCCTGAACCTGCTAGGGCATGTGCGTGGCAGTTTGCTCGGGCAATCGGTCGACAGTGTTTTCGATTGCCCGCGGGATGAGCTTTTCAGTCGGGCCACCCTCCAGGCGAATGCCAGTTGGCCGCTGCATACCCGCGACGGGCGTCGATTATTTGCGGCACTGCGCGGCCAACCACGGAACGGGCCTGCCCCGGTCATGGTGCAAGCCGAGCCACCGCGCCCGAGCAGCATCTGCCTGGGTGATGAGGCCCTGCAGACGGATTTTCGCCGGGCATTACGGGTGTTTGAGCGCGATGTGCCGCTGTTGGTCAATGGTGAAACCGGCTCCGGCAAAGAAGCCTTTGCCAAGGCTGTGCATCAAGCCAGCTTGCGCAGCAGCAAGCCGTTTGTGGCGCTCAACTGCGCGTCGATCCCCGAAAGCCTGATCGAGAGCGAACTGTTCGGCTATCGCGGTGGTAGTTTTACCGGGGCACGCAAGGAAGGCATGCAGGGCAAGTTGCAGCAGGCCGATGGCGGCACCCTGTTTCTGGATGAAATTGGCGATATGCCGCTGGCGTTGCAAACCCGGTTGTTAAGAGTGCTGGAGGACCGTGTGGTGGTGCCCATTGGTGGCGAGCCGATGGCGGTCAACGTGCGCATTATCAGCGCCACCCACCGTAACTTGCAGGAGCGCGTGGCGGACGGCAGTTTTCGTGAAGACCTGTATTACCGCCTTAATGGACTGGAAATCGGTTTGCCAGCGTTGCGCGAGCGCACGGACAAATCGCAGTTGCTGGACTTCTTGCTGGCCGAAGAGGCGGGAGGGCAGCGCCTGTTTATCAGCCCGGCGGCACGTGAGGCGTTGCTGGATTTTGCCTGGCCAGGCAACGTGCGTCAGCTGCGCAATGTGCTGCGAACCCTGGCTGCACTCTGCGAAAACGACGTGATCCAGTACGAAGATCTGCCGGCCACTATTCGCCTGGCTCCGCCCAAAGCCCCTGAAGCATGTGAATACCCGCTTGAGGATGCCGAAAAGCAGGCCTTGTTGCTGGCGCTCGAACTGCACCGCTGGCATATGACCCATACCGCGCTGCAACTGGGGGTGAGCCGCAACACCCTGTATAGAAAGCTGCGCAAGCATGGGATTGAGCGGTAATGCTTAAAAGCCCCTCACCCCAACCGTCTCCCGGAGGGTGAGGGGGCTGACCTGAGGCGTTGCGCAAATCCGCTTTTGCTTTTAGTCGCCTCTCCCTCAGGGAGAGGGCCAGGGTGAGGGTTTCAGAATCATCAGGTGCGAAAAGAACCTTGCTACGCTACCCTTCGCCGATGGTTTACGAGGTCAACTATGCACATTCATATTTTGGGTATTTGCGGCACTTTCATGGGGTCGCTGGCGGTTCTGGCCAAAGAACTGGGCCATCACGTTACTGGCTCAGACGCCAACGTCTATCCGCCGATGAGCACCCAGCTGCAGGCTCAAGGTATTGAACTAACCCAGGGCTATGACCCGGTTCAGCTCGATCCGGCGCCAGATGTAGTAGTGATCGGCAATGCGCTGTCCCGTGGCAACCCCGCAGTTGAGTACGTGCTGAACAAGGGCCTGCCTTACGTGTCCGGCCCGCAATGGCTGGCTGACCATGTGCTGCAAGGCCGCTGGGTACTGGCCGTGGCAGGTACCCACGGTAAAACCACGACCAGCAGCATGCTGGCCTGGGTGCTGGAGTACGCGGGCATGGCCCCGGGTTTCCTGATTGGCGGTGTGCCGCAGAACTTTGCCGTGTCGGCCCGTCTGGGTGATACGCCGTTCTTTGTGGTAGAAGCCGATGAATATGACAGCGCCTTTTTCGACAAGCGCTCGAAGTTTGTCCACTACCGTCCGCGCACGGCAATCCTCAACAATCTCGAGTTCGATCACGCTGATATCTTCCCGGACTTGCCGGCCATTGAGCGGCAATTCCACCATTTGGTGCGCACTATCCCGAGTGAAGGGCTGGTTATCCACCCGACCACCGAGCCTGCATTGCAGCGTGTAATCGAAATGGGCTGCTGGACGCCGGTACAAACCACGGGCGTCGATGGTCAATGGCAAGCCAGGCTGCTCAGTGATGACGGCTCTCGCTTTGAGGTGCTGTTTGACGGCGCGCTGCAAGGTACCGTCGATTGGAATATGACCGGCCAGCATAACGTGGCCAACGCCCTGGCGACCCTGGCCGCAGCGCGCCATGTAGGCGTGGTGCCGAGCATGGCGATTGATGGGTTGAGCGCTTTCAAAAGCGTAAAACGACGTATGGAGAAAGTCGCCGAAGTCCACGGCATTACCCTCTACGACGACTTTGCCCACCATCCGACTGCGATCGCGACCACCCTCGATGGCCTGCGCAAGCACATTGGTGACGCGCCCTTGATCGCGGTGATTGAGCCGCGCTCCAACTCCATGAAGCTCGGAGCCCACCGTGATGGCCTGCCGCAAAGCGTGGTGCAGGCGGATCATGTGGTCTGGTATGCCCCGGCCAATCTGGGTTGGGATCTGGCCGCGACGGTGGCATCGAGCCCGGTGCCGACCAAGATGTGCGATTCGCTGGACGCCATCATTGCCGAGGTCAAGGCCCAGGTTAAGCCCGGTACCCATGTGGTGATCATGAGCAATGGCGGCTTCGGCGGGCTGCATGGCAAGCTGGCGGAAGCGCTGCAATGAGTGGCCCGGAACGCATAACCCTGGCGGTCACCGGTGCTTCCGGCATGCCGTACGCCTTGCGCCTGCTCGATTGCCTGGTGCGCGAAGACCGCGAAGTCCACTTCCTGATCTCCAAGGCCGCACAATTGGTCATGGCAACCGAAACGGATGTCAGCCTGCCGCCAAAGCCACAAGCAATGCAGGCTTTTCTGACTGAATACACGGGCGCTGCCGCAGGGCAGATTCGCGTATACGGCAAGGAGGACTGGATGTCGCCCGTGGCTTCGGGGTCGGGAGCACCCGCTGCGATGGTGGTGGTGCCGTGTTCCACCGGCACCCTGTCGGGGATTGCCACCGGCGCTTGCAACAACCTGATCGAGCGGGCCGCAGACGTGACGCTCAAGGAGCGTCGCCAGCTGATTCTGGTGCCGCGTGAGGCGCCGTATTCCAGTATCCATCTGGAGAACATGCTCAAGCTGTCCAATATGGGCGCGGTAATAGTGCCTGCATCGCCCGGCTTTTATCATCAACCGCAGACTATCGATGACCTGGTGGATTTTGTGGTGGCGCGCATTCTCAACCTGCTCAATATCCCCCAGGACATGCTCCCGCGCTGGGGCGAGTACCATGTGGGCGGCGATGAGTAAGGCGCTATTGGCCCTGCTGGTGGCGGCTCTGGTTTGTGGTTGCGCCAGCGTGCGAACGCTGGATGCGGCCAAGCCGGGCGCTCCCGTTGTGTACTCGGGTACGCGGCTGGACGTGTATGCCCTTGAGGGCGGGTGCTGTGCCAAGGATCGCTTTGGCGCCGAGGCTCCACGCTATCCGGGCCTGGACCTGCCCGCCAGCGCGTTGCTCGATACCGTGCTATTGCCGTTGTCCGTGCTGACGGTGCTGGGTGTCGGGTTTCAGGCCAGCGGTGGTTTGTAGCCAGCAGGGCGGGTGACTATTTACCCAGCTTGCGCAACTCATCGGATTCGATCACCCGCACGCCGTCCTGTTCTTCCAGTGCCAGGCGCCACAGCGCACGGGCCAGCTGGCAGGCTTCGATACCGTGGTACTTGCCCGGAATCAGTTTGGACAGTGGCCCGGCGATCTGTTCGGCCAGACGTGGCTCGACGCGATCGCCCAGTAGCAGGGAAGGACGGGCAATGGTCAGTTGCGGCCAGTTTTGCGCGCGCAGCGACTGCTCCATTTCACCCTTGACCCGGTTATAGAACACCGAGGACTTGGGATCGGCGCCGATGGCACTGACCACCACCAGATGGCGTGCGCCCATTTCCCGCGCGCGTTTGGCGAAAGCCACCACCATGTCGTGATCCACCGCGCGGAAGGCTGCCTCGGAACCTGCCTGCTTGATCGTGGTGCCCAGGCAGCAGAAGGCGACATCGACCCGGCCACTGAGTTGAGGCAGGAACACGGCGGGGTCACCTACCGGGTTTTCCAGGTGCGGATGCGCCGCCAGAGGCTTGCGTGAAGGGGCGAGCACGCGGGTGATGGTGGGTTCGTTGAGCAGGCGGTCAAGTAGCAGTTCGCCGGTAAGGCCGGTAGCGCCTGCGAGCAAAATATGTGAAGGCGTCAAGTGCATAATGTTTCTCCCTTGATACAACCAGCTTAGCCATTCCAGGGTTATTTGCTTACTGCAAAGCCTGTTTCGCTTGTTGTTGACGCAAGCGTTGCCAGTGGTTCAGAACGCCTTTTGGCGCCCAGATTTGCGGTTCGGATGGCTCGTAGCCATCCGCTTGTTCGCGTTCGGCCACGTACTGCCTGGCCAGTTTGAAGGCTTTTTGCAGGTCGTCGGTCTGGTTCAGCGCCTGAGCAAACAAGGCATTGCCGAAGTAGGTAAAGTCGGCTTCTTCAGAGCAGCCAAAAGACACGCGGTCAGCCTGGGATGCGGTCATGATCAGGGTTTTTTCATCCTTGAGCGCGGGGATAAAACCGCCTGAATAGCAGGATGAAATCACGATAATCTTGTCGCGGTTTTTCAGTGGGGCCAAGGCTGCAGCCAGTTCGTCGGCGGGCAGGTCTGCCAGCTCCATGCGCGGTTGATCGAGTACCAGCTCGTGTTCCTGGGTGCCGTGGCTGGTCAGATAAATGAAAATCAGGTCTTCAGGGCCGGTGCGCCCGGCCAGGGTTTTTGCCGCGCGGTACAGGTTTTCGCGGGTGGCCATGGGGCGATCGAGCAGATGGTCGCGGTGGTTCACCAGGGTGATCCGGCCACGGCTGCCAAAACGGCTGGCCAGCATGTCGCTGACATAATCGGCTTCGCGCTTGAACACGCTCTGCTTGCCGTCGCCCGCCAGCACCAGGCTGTACAGCTCGATTGCCGGGGTGGATGGGGCAACGCCGTCCAGCGCCTTGTTGAGCAATGTGCCCTGGTTGAGCAGCCCCAGCTCCAGCGGGTCGGGCAAGACTGTCCCTTTGGCATCGCGCACTCGCTGGCCGTTGAGCCAGTAGCCGCTTTGTACGGTACCGTCGCTCAGGGTCAGGGTGCCCTGGCCCTGATAGGTGTCTGCGGCGAACTCGCCAACATAGGTGCTGCCGTCGGGCAGGCTCAAATGGCCGGGACCGTTGAAGCGCCACTCGTTGAACATGCCGCTGTAGTGGCTGCCGTCGATGCCTGTCAGTTCGCCCTTGCCGGTTAATGCGCCGTCCTTGAAGTCGCCGCTCCACACATCGCCGTCGGCATTCTCATAGCGGCCCTTGCCGTTGAGCTGGTTGTGCTTGAACGCGCCCTCGTACTGGTCGCCGTCGGCGCTGTTGAAGATGCCGTTGCCTTCAAGTTCGCCATTGACGAACTCGCCGACGAACTCATTGCCGCTGGCATCGCTGCGCCTGCCGGTGCCGTGGGGTTTGCCGTGGGCAAACTGGCCCTGGTACTGGCTGCCGTCTTCCAGCTCCAGATGGCCATCGCCCGAGAACTGGTCATCCTTGAAGTCGCCGCGATAGCTCAGGGTGCCTTGCTTGAGCGTGCCCTCGCCCTCGCGGTTGCCCAGCTTGAACCCGCCCTCGTAGGTGCTGTCGTGGGTGGTCAGGCGGCCATGGCCGCTGTACAGGCCTTGCGCGAAACCGCCGCGATAGCTATCGCCATTGCTGGCGTGCCACTCGCCCTGGCCGTGCCACTGGCCATTTTTGAACTCCCCTGCGTACCAATTGCCATTCGGATAGTCGATACGACCCTGGCCCTGCAGCAACCCGTTGACCACTTCGCCTCGATAGCGCCCGCCATCGGGCAGGCGTGCGTCGGGCGGTAACAGTGATTCACCGTCTCCACAGGCCGTCAGCAGCAGGGTCAAAGCAAGGGGGGCAAATGGGCGCATAACGGGATCCGGATAATTAAGCCACCGAGTATGCCGCAGCAATGGAAGCTGTCTATAGGCCCGGATGAAACATCGGCAGTTATTGTATGCCAAGGTGCAAGCCTGGGCCGTTGGTCGGTAGGACGTGCTTATAATGCGGCACAAAAATATTCGCTGGAGAGGTGAAATGTTGCTACGCGGCTTGACTTGGCTGGTGCTGTTTCAATTGCTCGGTACCGCCCTCAATCACTTGTTCGTCCCCGTATTGCCCGGGCCCATTATCGGATTGCTGCTGTTGTTGGGCTTCTTGATGGTGCGCGGTCAAGTCAGCGAGCCATTGAGTCAGGCTGCCGGCGGGTTGTTGCGTTATTTACCCTTGCTGTTGGTGCCGCCCGCAGTGGGCGTGATGGTGTACGCCGCCGATATTGCCGCTGACTTCTGGGCGATTGTCGGGGCGCTGGTGCTGTCGCTATTGATCTCGATGGCATTCGTCGGCGTACTGATGCAGCGTCTGCTCAAGAATCACAGCCATCCCGAGGAGCGGCCATGAATCTGCAATGGCAGGGCGCCTGGGAGTCAGTCATCCATCATCCGTTGTTTGGTATCGGTATCACCCTGGGCGCCTATCAACTGGTGCTCGCCGCTTACGAGAAAACCCGCTGGCTCTTCCTGCAGCCGGTGCTGGCCTCGATGCTGCTGGTGATCGGTGTGCTGCTCAGTTGCGGCCTGAGCTACGCGGAGTACCGCAAGAGCACCGATATCCTGAGTATTTTGCTGGGCCCCGCAACGGTGGCGCTGGCGGTGCCGCTGTACCTGAACCTGCGGCGGATCCGGCAGTTGTTCTGGCCCATTTTTACTACGCTGGTAATTGGCGGCGTCTTCGCCACTGCGTTGGTGGTGGGCCTGGCCTGGTGGTTCGGGGCCGAGCACATGATGCTGATGACCCTGGCGCCCAAGTCGGTGACCTCACCGATTGCCATGCTGGTGGCCGAGCAGATTGGTGGTGTGGCGGCGCTGGCAGCAGTGTTTGTGCTGATTACCGGGGTGATCGGCGCAATTTGCGGGCCGGGCCTGTTGCGCCTGCTCGGGGTTCACAGCCCGGAGGCCCGAGGTATGGCCCTGGGCATGACGGCGCACGCGGTTGGCACTTCGGTGGCCCTGCAGGAAAGTGAAGAGTGTGGCGCCTTCGCGGCGCTGGCGATGAGTCTGATGGGTCTGGGTACGGCGGTGTTCCTGCCGTTGGCCGTGACCCTCATGGTGTAAGGGTGAAGCTATGACATTGCCGCTGTTTCCTTTGAATACCGTGCTGTTTCCAGGTTGTGTGCTGGATTTGCAGATATTTGAGGCGCGCTACCTGGACATGGTTGCCCGCTGCATGAAGCAGGGCACAGGCTTTGGTGTGGTGTGCATCCTGGATGGCCGTGAGGTCGGCAATGCACCCCAGGGTATCGCCGGGATTGGCTGTGAAGCCCTGATTCGCGATTTTCAGCAGCAGGACAACGGCCTGCTGGGCATTCGCGTCGAGGGCGGGCGGCGCTTTGAAGTGCTGGGCACTGAGTTGCAGCGCGATCAGCTACTGCTGGCGCAAATCGAGTGGCTGGATGACGCCCCCGAGCAGCCCCTGCAGGAAGAAGACCAGGACCTGCTGGCCTTGCTCAAGGCGCTGGCCGAGCACCCGATGGTGGCGGCCCTGAACATGAACACCGAGGTGGCGGGGCAACAGTCGCTGTCCAATCAACTGGCGTACCTGTTGCCCTTTGCCGAGGCAGACAAGATCGAACTGCTGCAGGTCAATGACCCGCAGCAGCGACTGGACGGGATACAAGTGCTGCTCGATGAGATCCAGGGCGAAGCCCTCAACTGATCTCAGTAGGCGTAGCGCAGCAGTTCCCTGGACAAGTGCCCGAGCATGAAAAACCCGTAGAGCGCAGTGACTGACGGCAAGATCAGCCACCAGATTTTCTGCGGGATCGGCTCAAGGGGCATGTATCGCTGGCTTAGCGCCAGAGCGAATGCGTTGACCGTGATGGCGAGCAGGGCCCCAGCGGTGATGTCCGTTGGCCAGTGAGCGCCCAGGTACACCCGCGACATCGCCACGGTGATCGCCAGCAGGCAACCCAGCAATACCCAGGTGACGCGCATGCGTTGTGGCTGGTTGCGCCCGGCCAGAATGGCCAGGGCTATAAAAAATGCGAATGCCCCTGAACTGTGGCCGCTGGGCATGCTGTAGCTGGTCAGCGGGTCCACCAGCACTTCGGGGCGCACCCGGGCGAAGAAGTGCTTGGTCGCGGTATTGGCCAGCGCGGTAAACAGCGTGACCCCGCCAAAGAACCACATTGCCCGCCATTGCCGGGTAAACAGCAGAATGACGCACACCAGGGCTGCCGCCAGAAACTGGGTACGGAAGTTGCCGATTTGCGTCACCAGCACGGCGGCGCTGTCCATGGCACTGCTGCGATGCTCTTGTACCAGGGCCGTGATGCCCTGGTCGAAGGCGGTCATGTGTGGATAACCGATAAAGACGGCCAGTAGCAGGGCGAAGCTGAGTGTGCCGATCAGCAGCGTGGCCCGGGGTTGGCGACGGATACTGGCATTGATGCTCAGGCCCAGCAGGGCGGCAAGGCCTGCGGCAACAATGGCGGCCTGTAGCCAGAAGCCTTCGGGCAGTGGCAGGCGAATGGCAGCACCGGTGGCCCAGCCCGGTAGCAGGTACGCCACCGACCAGCCTGCTCCGGCCAGCAGGCTGACGCCGATAAAGCGCGGGATCGGCATGTCGCACATCCCGGCCACCATCGGCAGCATGGGCCGCAGCGGGCCGATAAAGCGCCCGACCAACAGGCTGACAATACCGTAGCGATGGAAGTAGCTCTCGGCCCCGTTCATCCATTCGGGATGAGTGCGCAAGAGGGGTAAGCGGCGAATGTTCTGGTGGAAGCGCCTGCCCAGGGCGTAGGACACCGCGTCGCCGAGCAACCCGCCGAGAAAGCCCAGCAGCAGGGTTTGGCCCAGGGACAGGGCGCCGCTGCCGGCCATGACGGCAATGGCGAACAACAATACGGTGCCGGGAACAATGATGCCGGCAATTGCCAGACACTCCACGCAAGCCACAATAAACACCGCGAGGCCCAGCCACTGCGGGTTGGCTGTCAGCCAGCCGGTGATGCTATCGAGCCATGGGCCCATGTTCCGATTTCCTTGTCTGCTTATTAGGTTGTTTGTAGGCGCTACAGTCTTGAAGCTGGCCCGGCTCTAGTTGTGGGAGTGGGTTTGCATGCGATGCAGGCCCCGCGGTCTGTCAGGACAATTGCGGCGATGCCATCGCGAGCAAACCCGCTCCCACAGGATCAGTTGTGCTCCAGGGTGATGAAATCCCGCCCCTCAACCTGCCCGCGACGCAGCGGATTACGCGTGCAATACGCAGCGTAGTCAGCATCGACAAAGCGGTACATCAAATGCTCGTCGCGCCCGTGGGGGATGCCCAGACGGGTGGTCTGGATAATTTTCGAAGGTGGTTCTCTGACGTCATCGACCCACAAGCGTTCGGGGTCGAAACATTTTGCATCCCATTCGCGCACCTTCAACCCCAGCGCTTTGCACAGCAGGGTTTGCCCCGCGCACAGTTTGTGTGCGGGCCGGGGGTTGCCTTGGGCGTCCGGGTTGTTGCGTTGCATCTGCGCCAGGCTGTCCGGGCCCGCCAGCTCATCAAGCCAGGGATGGGCCGATTTGATCAGCACTGCGTTGCCGGGGCCGTGGGCGCTGAAATTCAGCGAGTCGCCGCCGCGGGCGTAATACATGTAGATATGCCCGCCATCGAGAAACAGCGCCTTGCGCTTGTCGGTATAGCCCAGAGAGGCGTGGCTGCCTTTGTCGGTGAGGTAATAGGCTTCGGTTTCGATAATCCGGGCGCTGAGCCACAGCCCGTTGACCCGATGGCGAATGACTTTGCCCAGCAGTTGGCAAGCAACAAGCTGGGCATCTCGATCGAAAAAGGCATCAGGCAGCATCATGGGCATGTGCAGGACGGTCAGTGGATAGCTGAAAAGGTGCAGATCATAGCAAGTCATGCTTAATCGGGGCTGAACGCAGTGTATTTGTGGTCCATTTCGACCATCCGCCTGCCACCGCTGTGCGTGAGGCGGCGGGACCGCTATAATCGGCCGCTTTCCTCCCTGCCAAGACCCTTGAGACCATGACTGAGTCCGTTCTTGACTACATGACCCGCCTGGGTCGCGCTGCTCGCGAAGCCTCCCGCGTGATCGGCCGTGCCAGTACGGCGCAGAAAAACCGTGCCCTGCACGGCGCTGCTGCTGCATTGGATGCCGCACGTCTGGAGCTGGTTGCTGCCAACGAACTGGACCTGGCCGCCGGCCGGGCCAACGGCCTTGAGCCGGCCATGCTGGAGCGCCTGGCGCTGACCCCTGCACGCATCGACAGCATGATTGTCGGTTTGCGTCAGGTGGCAAGCCTGCCAGACCCCATCGGCGCGATTCGCGACATGAGCTACCGCCCTTCGGGTATTCAGGTCGGCAAGATGCGTGTACCGCTGGGTGTAGTCGGAATCATCTACGAGTCGCGTCCTAACGTGACCATTGATGCTGCCAGCCTGTGCTTGAAGTCGGGCAACGCAACCATCCTGCGCGGTGGCTCCGAGGCGATTCACTCCAACCGTGCCATTGCAGTGTGCATCCAGCGCGGCCTGGCCGAAGCCGGTTTGCCGCCCGCCGTGGTGCAAGTGGTTGAAGTGACCGATCGTGCCGCTGTCGGCGCGCTGATCACCATGCCCGAGTACGTTGATGTCATCGTGCCTCGCGGCGGCAAGGGGCTGATCGAACGGGTCAGCCGTGATGCCAAGGTGCCGGTGATCAAACACCTGGACGGCATCTGCCATGTATACGTCAGTGCCCATGCCGATCTTGCCAAGGCGCAACGCATTGCGTTCAACGCCAAGACCTACCGTTATGGCATTTGCGGCGCGATGGAAACCCTGCTGGTGGATCAGGCCGTCGCGGCAGAATTTTTGCCGGCAATGGCTGAACAATTTCGCGCCAAGGGCGTCGAACTGCGCGGTTGCGAGCGTACCCGGGAGTTGATCGACGTGGTTGCCGCCACTGAAGACGACTGGAACACCGAGTACCTGGACGCCATCCTGTCGATTCGTATCGTGGAGGGTCTGGACCAGGCGATTGAGCATATCAATCACTATGGCTCCCATCACACCGACTCAATCGTCACCGAACACCAGGGCGATGCCCGGCGTTTTATGGCCGAAGTGGACTCCAGTTCCGTGATGCTCAACACACCAACCTGCTTTGCCGATGGATTTGAATACGGATTGGGTGCGGAGATTGGCATTTCTACTGATAAGCTGCACGCCCGCGGCCCGGTGGGTCTCGAAGGTCTGACCTGCGAGAAGTACATTGTGGTCGGCGATGGCCAGTTGCGCGGTCAGGAGCCAGTCTGACTTGGTCAAGCTGAAAGCGTCAGCGCCGGCACCTGTGATCGACGTGTTACCCCAACGCATAGGCGTACTGGGCGGAACCTTCGATCCGGTGCATATCGGTCATCTGCGTGGCGGGCTGGAAGTGGCGGAGATGATGGGGCTCGACGAGCTGCGTCTTACCCCCAATGCCAGGCCGCCGCACCGTGACACCCCCCAGGTGTCAGCCCACGACCGTTTGGCGATGGTCGAGTGCGCTGTCGCAGGAGTGGCTACGCTGGTAGTGGACGCCCGGGAGCTGCAAAGGGACAAACCGTCCTACACGATCGATACACTGGAATTGATGCGGGCCGAGATGGCCGCGTATGACCAGTTGTTTTTACTGTTGGGTTGGGACGCGTTTTGCGGCCTGCCCACATGGCATCGCTGGGAAGAGTTGCTCCAGCATTGCCATATCCTGGTGCTACAGCGCCCGGATGCCGACAGCGAACCGCCGGATGCCTTGCGCAACCTGCTGGCAGCGCGCTCGGTAAGCGACCCGCTGGCCCTGAAGGGGGCAAGCGGACAGATTGCATTCGTTTGGCAGACGCCGCTCGCGGTATCCGCCACCCAGATCCGCCAACTGCTGGCCAGCGGTAAGTCGGTACGTTACCTGGTGCCCGACGCGGTCCTGGCCTACATCGATGCGCACGGGCTTTACCGTGCGTCGAACTGAAAAAGGGTGTGTTTCAAGGCGCCAATTGTCGTGTATTGAAACACCCGAACATACGAGCAAAACGAGTTTTATATGACTGACAAAGATGTAAGCAAAGTAAAGCGCAAAGGCACCTTCAAAAGCGCGCCATTGCCGGAAAAAACCTTCAGCGCCGAGCCTCTCAAGGGTGAAGAGCTGGTCAAGGTTGCTGTTGCCGCCCTGGAAGACGTCAAGGCCCAGGATATCCAGGTCATCGACGTGCGTGACAAGCACAGCATCACTGACTTCATGATCATCGCTACCGGTACTTCGAACCGTCAGATCGGTGCGATGCTCGACAAGATCCGCGAAGCGGTGAAGGCTCTGGGCGTCAAGCCGCTGGGCGAAGAAGGCAAGGGCGACAGCGACTGGGTTCTGCTGGACATGGACGACGTGATCGTTCACATGATGACCGCCAGTGCCCGTCAGTTCTACGACCTGGAGCGTCTGTGGGCCGGTGCTGAACAAAGCCGTGCAGGCAGCGCTGCTCACCACAGCCCGGAAAACACCCATGAGCACTTCCTGAAGCTCAACAAAGACCAAGAGTAAGGGTTCGCTGTGCGCCTGCGTTTGATCGCTGTCGGTTCGCGTATGCCCAAGTGGGTGGAAGAAGGCTGGCATGAATATGCCAAGCGTCTGCCATCCGAGCTGGCACTTGAACTGGTGGAAATACCGCTCAACACCCGTGGCAAGAATGCTGACGTGGCCCGCTTCATCCGCCAGGAAGGCGAAGCCATGCTGGCCAAGGTAGGCCCGGGCGAGCGCATCGTAACCCTCGAAGTGCACGGCAAACCGTGGAGTACCGAGCAGCTGGCGGTTGAGCTTGACCGCTGGCGCCTGGATTCGCGCACGGTGAACTTTATGGTCGGTGGCCCGGAAGGGCTGGCGCCGGAAGTCTGTGCCCGCGCTGACCAGCGCTGGTCGCTGTCGCCATTGACGCTGCCGCACCCGTTGGTGAGGATTCTGATCGGTGAGCAGTTGTATCGCGCCTGGACAGTGCTGTCCGGGCACCCGTATCACAAATAGTCAGCGCTCTGAATGACTCAGCCGATCCGCCTTAAAGACCACGAGAAAGACGCACGCCTTGTGCGCGGACGAGTCGTGGTCGGTGCGATTGTGGTCGTGACGCTGATTTGTGTGCTGCTCGCGCGGCTTTATTACCTGCAGGTGGTGCAGTACGACTACCACTCCACCTTGTCAGAGAACAACCGGGTGCATGTGCAGCCGATCCCGCCTACCCGCGGTCTGATTTTTGACCGTAATGGCGTGGTGATCGCAGACAACCGCCCCAGCTTCAGCCTGAGCATGACCCGCGAACGCTCTGGTGACTGGCAGCAAGTGCTCGACGTTATTGTTGAAGTGTTGCAGCTTGCGCCCGAGGATCGCGCCCTGTTCGAAAAGCGCATGAAGCAGGGGCGGCGGCCGTTTGAGCCGGTGCCCATTCTGTTTGAGCTCAACGAAGAACAGATCGCCCGGATTGCCGTAAACCAGTTCCGCCTGCCCGGGGTTGAAGTGGTTGCGCAACTGGTGCGGCATTACCCTCAAGGCGCGCATTTTGCGCACTCGGTGGGTTACATGGGGCGGATCAACGAAAAAGAGCTTAAAACCCTCGATCCGGTCAATTACAGCGGCACCCACCATATCGGCAAAACCGGCATCGAGCGTTTCTACGAAGCCGAGCTGCATGGCCAGGTGGGTTACGAAGAAGTCGAAACCAATGCCCGTGGCCGCGTGTTGCGAGTACTCAAGCGCACCGACCCGATCCCTGGCAAGGACATCGTGCTCAGCCTCGATATCAAACTGCAGGAAGCAGCTGAAGAGGCGCTGGCAGGGCGTCGTGGCGCAGTGGTGGCACTCAACCCGATGACGGGGGAAGTGCTGGCCATGGTCAGCCAGCCGAGTTTTGACCCCAATCTGTTCGTGACCGGCATCAGCTTCAAGGCGTATGCCGAGCTGCGTGATTCGATTGACCGACCATTGTTCAACCGCATCCTGCGCGGCCTGTATCCGCCGGGCTCGACGATCAAGCCTGCAGTGGCGATTGCCGGCCTGGACAGCGGCGTGATCACCGGCTCCTCGCGGGTGTATGACCCCGGCTATTACCAGCTGCCCAATTACGATCACAAATACCGTAACTGGAACCGTAGCGGTGATGGCTACGTCGATCTGGATACCGCAATCATGCGCTCCAACGACACCTATTTTTATGACCTGGCCCACAAGCTGGGGATTGACCGTCTGTCGAGCTACATGAACCAGTTCGGTATCGGCCGCAAGGTCTCGCTGGACATGTTCGAAGAGTCCGCCGGGCTGATGCCGTCCCGCGAGTGGAAACGTGCCACCCGACGCCAGGCCTGGTTCCCGGGCGAGACGCTGATTCTGGGGATTGGCCAGGGCTATATGCAGTCCACCCCCTTGCAACTGGCCCAGGCCACCGCGTTGATCGCCAGCAAAGGCAAGTGGATCCGTCCGCACCTGGCCAAGACCATCGAGGGCGTACCGCCGGTGGACCCGGACCCGGTGCCGGATATTGTCCTGCGTGACCCGTCCAACTGGGCCAAGGTCAACCACGGCATGCAGCAAGTGGTGCATGGCGCTCGCGGCACGGCGCGGGTGGCGGGCGTTGGCGCGCAATACCTGATTGCCGGCAAGAGCGGTACGGCCCAGGTGGTGGCGATCAAGCAGGGCGAAAAATACGACCGTTCCAAGGTGCAGGAGCGTCACCGCGACCACGCCTTGTTCGTCGGCTTCGCGCCGGCCAACAAACCGCAGATCACCGTCTCGGTGATGATTGAAAACGGCGAAGCCGGCAGTCGTGTCGCCTCGCCCGTGGTGCGCAAGGTCATGGATGCCTGGTTGCTGGGTGAAGACGGCAAACTCAAACCCGAGTACGGCGGCCCCGTAAAGGCAGAGGTTGCGGCCAATGATGAGTAATTTTGACCGCATCCTCTCCAGTGAGGACGTGATGCGTCGCCGTGCCACGCTGCTTCAGCGTTTGCATATCGATGGCCCGCTGCTGATTCTGCTGCTGACCCTGGCGGCTGGCAGCCTGTTTGTACTGTATTCGGCCAGCGGCAAAAGCTGGGACTTGCTGAGCAAACAGGCGACTTCGTTCGGTATCGGGCTGGTATCGATGTTTATCATCGCCCAGCTGGAACCGCGATTCATGGCGCGCTGGGTACCGATCGGCTATCTGATCGGGGTGATGTTGCTGGTGGTGGTGGATGTCATGGGCCACAACGCCATGGGCGCCACTCGCTGGATCAATATCCCCGGGGTGATTCGCTTTCAGCCCTCCGAGTTCATGAAAATCCTGATGCCCGCGACCATCGCCTGGTACCTGTCCAAGCGAACCTTGCCGCCGCAACTCAAGCATGTGGCGGTCAGCCTGATGCTTATCGGGGTGCCTTTTGCCCTGATTGTGCGCCAGCCCGACCTGGGTACGGCGCTGCTGGTACTGGCAGGCGGTGCATTTGTATTGTTCATGGGCGGTCTGCGCTGGCGCTGGATCCTCAGCGTACTGGCAGCGACGGTTCCAGTGGCGGTGGCCATGTGGATCTTCGTGATGCACGACTATCAGAAGCAGCGCGTGCTGACCTTCCTCGACCCTGAAAGCGACCCGCTGGGCACTGGCTGGAACATTATCCAGTCCAAGGCCGCGATTGGTTCGGGCGGGGTGTTCGGCAAGGGCTGGCTACTGGGTACCCAGTCGCACCTGGACTTCCTGCCCGAGAGCCATACCGACTTCATCATCGCGGTGATGGGCGAAGAGTTCGGTCTGGTCGGCATTTGCGCGCTGCTGCTTATTTATCTGTTGTTGATTGGTCGTGGCCTGGTGATCACTGCCCAGGCCCAGACCCTGTTCGGCAAATTGCTGGCAGGCAGTCTGACCATGACGTTTTTTGTTTATGTTTTCGTCAACATCGGTATGGTCAGTGGCCTGCTGCCGGTGGTGGGCGTGCCATTGCCCTTTATCAGTTACGGCGGCACTTCGCTCGTGACGCTGTTATCAGCGTTCGGGGTTTTGATGTCGATCCACACACATCGCAAGTGGATCGCACAAGTTTGATTAAGGTGAATTATTCAATGCAAGCAATGCGTGGCTGGGCTGCTCGATACGCGTCGTGGGTAGGCCTGCTGGGTCTGTTCGGGACCGCACAGGGTGCGCTGGCCGGTGACTACGAAGGCTCGCCCCAGGTGGCTGAGTTCGTAGGCGAAATGACCCGTGATTACGGATTTGCCGGCGAGCAGCTGATGGGCGTGTTCCGCGAAGCCGAGCGCAAGCAGAGCATCCTCGACGCCATTTCGCGCCCGGCCGAACGGGTCAAGCAGTGGAAAGAATACGGTCCGATGTTCTTGACCGACGCCCGCGTCGCCCGCGGTGTCGATTTCTGGCGCGAGCACGAAGCCGTTCTGGCCCGTGCCGAGCAGGAGTATGGCGTTCCGGCCCAGGTGATTGTGTCGATTATCGGCGTCGAAACCTTTTATGGTCGCAACACCGGTAACTACCGCGTGATCGATGCCTTGTCGACCCTGGGTTTCGATTACCCGCCCCGCGCCGAGTTTTTCCGCAAGGAACTGCGAGAGTTCCTGTTGCTGAGCCGCGAAGAACAGGTTGACCCGCTGACCCTGAAGGGTTCCTATGCCGGAGCCATGGGCTTGCCGCAGTTTATGCCGAGCAGCTTTCGCGCCTATGCCGTGGATTTCGACGGTGATGGCCATATCAATATCTGGAGCAACCCGGACGATGCCATCGGTAGCGTTGCCAGCTACTTCAAACGTCATGGCTGGGTAGCCGGTGAGCCGGTGGTGATTCGCGCCGATGTGACCGGTGATCGCGCCGATGAAGGCCTGACCCAGGGGATCGAACCGGTCAAGACCGTCGGGGAGTTGCGAGCGCTGGGCTGGTCGAGTCATGATGCGTTGCGCGACGATATGCCGGTCACGGCGTTTCGTCTGGAAGGCGCCGACGGCCCTGAATACTGGATGGGCCTGAAAAACTTTTATGCGATCACACGCTATAACCGAAGCGTGATGTACGCCATGGCAGTGCATCAACTGTCCGATCTGCTGGTTCAAGCACGGGGCAACAAGTAATGCCGTTTCTAGCGACCCGTACACCTTTGAAACTCGCCGCCTGCGCCGCTGTTGCGTTGCTGCTGGTGAGCTGCTCGAGCAGTCGCTCGACGCCCCCGCAAACATCGACCGCGGTCAGTTCCAAGCCGGGCCTGGATATCAACCGTGCCCACAAGGACGGTGCGCCGTGGTGGGATGTTGACGTTTCGCGCATCCCCGACGCCACGCCGACCCTGCACACCGGGCCTTACAAGGCGGCGCCGTACTCGGTGCTGGGCAAGACCTATTTCCCGATGCAAGAGTCCAAGACCTATGTGGCCTCGGGCACCGCGTCCTGGTACGGCACCAAGTTTCACGGCCAGAACACCGCCAATGGCGAGGTCTATGACCTGTACGGCATGAGCGCGGCGCACAAGACTTTGCCGCTGCCCAGCTACGTCAAGGTGACCAACCTGGATAACGGCAAGGCCGTGATCCTGCGCGTCAACGACCGTGGCCCGTTTTATTCGGATCGTATTATCGACTTGTCCTACGCTGCTGCCAAAAAGCTCGGCTATGCCGAAACCGGTACGGCCCGGGTCAAGGTTGAAGGTATTGACCCTCAGGCCTGGTGGGCTCAGCGCGGTCGCCCTGCGCCGCTGATGCTCAACGAACCGAAAGTGGCCCAGAACACCGCCCCGACCGTGTCCACCGGCAAGGTTGAACAATGGACGCCGCCCGCACAGCAGCATGCTGCCGATGTGGTTCCGGTCAGTCCAATGGCCAAGGGCCAGGGTACCTACCTTCAGGTCGGTGCCTTTGCCAATCCGGACGCTGCCGAGTTGCTTCGTTCCAAACTCAGTGGCATGGTCAGTACCCCCGTGTTTATCAGTTCGATTGTGCGCAATCAGCAAACCTTGCACCGTGTACGCATGGGGCCAATAGCCTCGGCGGGTGAGGTGGCACAAACACAAAACAGCGTGCGCCTGGCCAATCTGGGCCAGCCGAGCGTTGTGACGTCGGATCAGTAACACCGAACAAAGCGTTGGGCCCTGAGCAGTCGGGGCCCAAACGCAGTTGCAGAGGTCAAGAATAAAAGCCCTTCCAGGGGCCGGGACTGCAACTGAATACGCGGCAGTCAGTCAAACGACTGCCTGTACAGTTTTGCCCGCGAGGGTAAGTTTCCATTAACAACTTCGAGAGACGGATGAACATCACCACCTTTGCCAAACGCCTGTGCCTGCTAGTACCGCTGATCGTCACTCCTGCCGCCTGGGCAGTCGAGATGATGCCGTCGCCACCACAACTTGCAGCCAAGTCCTATGTTCTGATGGATGCCAGCAGCGGTAACG
Source organism: Pseudomonas sp. FSL R10-0056 (assembly GCF_009600105.1). Lineage (NCBI taxonomy): Bacteria > Pseudomonadati > Pseudomonadota > Gammaproteobacteria > Pseudomonadales > Pseudomonadaceae > Pseudomonas > Pseudomonas sp. FSL R10-0056. The sequence goes on along the minus strand of NZ_WIWL01000161.1, from coordinate 11,074 downwards.
TGCTGGTCGAGAACAACGGCGACCAGCGTCTGCCGCCAGCCAGCCTGACCAAGCTGATGACCGCTTACATCGCGACTCTGGAAATCCGTCGTGGCCAGATCGGCGAAAACGACCCGGTAACTGTCAGCGAAAACGCATGGCGCACCGGTGGTTCGCGGATGTTCATCAAGGTCGGCACCCAGGTCTCGGTCAGCGACCTGCTGCATGGCATCATCATCCAGTCGGGTAACGACGCCAGCGTCGCCCTGTCCGAGCACATTGCCGGCAGCGAAGACGCTTTTGCCGACATGATGAACAAGACCGCCGGTGAGCTGGGCATGTCCAACAGCCACTTCATGAACCCGACCGGCCTGCCGAACCCGGATCACTACTCGTCGGCTCACGACATGTCGTTGCTGGCTCGCGCCATCATCCACGAAGACCCGACTCACTACGCGATCTACTCGCAGAAAGAGTTCTTCTGGAACGGTATCAAGCAGCCTAACCGCAACCTGTTGTTGTGGCGCGACAAAACCGTTGATGGTCTGAAAACCGGTCACACCGACGAAGCCGGCTATTGCATGGTGTCTTCGGCCGTACGTGATGGCATGCGCCTGATCGCCGTGGTGTTCGGCACCAACAGTGAAGCGGCCCGTGCTGCAGAGACCCAGAAGCTGCTGACCTACGGTTTCCGTTTCTTCGAAACCCAGACCTTCTACCAGAAGGGCACCGAGCTGGCTCAGGCTCCGGTTTGGAAAGGCACCACCAACCAGGTCAAGGCTGGCCTGGCGGATGACCTGACCATGACCCTGCCAAAAGGCCAACTGAAAAAGCTGGCTGCAAGCATGACCATGAACCCGCAACTGATGGCCCCTATCGCCAAAGGCGATGTGATCGGCAAGGTTGAGGTCAAACTTGACGACAAGGTTGTGCACAGTGCTGACCTGATCGCCCTTGAGCCCGTCGAGGAAGGTGGTATTTTCCGACGCGTGTGGGATAGCATCCGTCTATTCTTCTACGGGCTGTTCAACTGATTGCACCCACCTGTGTGACCCCGCGCCTACCCTGCGCGGGGGCACCTTTGTTGTTCCGGGCTTACGAGGCCAATACGCCATGAGCGATACCGAAGTAAAGGCGCCAAAGATCGAATTCCCCAACGTGGATTACCCGGTTAAGGTGATCAGCGACACGGGTGTGGGCAATAAGGACAAAATCATCGATATCGTCAAGAAACACGCGACGGTCAACGATGATCGTGTCGATGAGCGCCAGAGCACCAACGGCAAGTACACGACGATCCAGCTGCATATCGTGGCCACTGATCAGGATCAGCTCTACAACATCAACAGCGAATTGCGAGCCACCGGCTTCGTACATATGGTGTTGTGATGTCGCAGGTCTTGGGTATTCGTGAGCTGGGCCAGCTTGATTACGAGCGCACCTGGCTGGCGATGCAGCGTTTCACCGATGAGCGCAAGCTGGTGCCGGACACGCAAGACGAAGTCTGGCTGGTGCAGCACCCGCCGGTGTTTACCCAAGGCCAGGCAGGCAAGGCCGAGCATCTGCTGCTACCGGGAGATATCCCGGTGGTGAAGTCGGATCGCGGTGGCCAGGTGACCTACCACGGCCCCGGCCAATTGGTTGCCTACCTGATGCTCGATGTGCGCCGGCTGGGCTATGGCGTACGTGAGCTGGTCACGCGGATGGAACAGTGCCTGATCGACTTGCTCGCCAGCTATGGCGTGAGCGCTGCAGCCAAGGCCGATGCGCCGGGCGTGTATGTTGATGGCGCGAAAATCGCCTCTTTGGGCCTGCGGATCCGCAATGGCTGCTCCTTCCACGGTCTGGCCCTGAATGTGGACATGGACCTGGAACCGTTTCGACGGATTAACCCCTGTGGCTATGCGGGGCTGGCGATGACCCAGCTGCGTGACCATGCAGGGCCGATTGAATTTGCCGAGGTTGGTGCCCGGCTGCGCTCGCAGCTCGTCAAACACCTCGACTATGCTGAGCAGACGACCCTGACGGGCGGAATCGATTGATATGACTACTGCGCAAGACGCTGTTCAAACCCTGATCCCAACGCTGGATATCTCAGAACGTGCGGCCCGCGCCAGCGAGGCCCGTTCCAAGGTTGAGACCGGCGTCAAGTTGCGCGGTGCCGAGAAGGTTGCGCGTATCCCGGTAAAGATCATTCCGACCACCGAACTGCCGAAGAAGCCTGACTGGATTCGCGTACGCATTCCGGTTTCTCCGGAAGTCGACCGTATCAAGTCCCTGCTGCGTAAGCACAAGCTGCACAGCGTGTGCGAAGAAGCCTCCTGCCCGAACCTGGGCGAATGCTTCTCGGGCGGTACCGCGACCTTCATGATCATGGGTGACATCTGCACCCGTCGTTGCCCGTTCTGTGACGTGGGCCACGGCCGACCGAAGCCACTGGACACCAATGAGCCGGAAAGCCTGGCGATTGCCATCGCTGATCTGCGCCTGAAGTACGTGGTGATCACCTCGGTAGACCGCGATGACCTGCGTGACGGTGGTGCCCAGCACTTTGCCGACTGCATTCGCGAAATCCGCAAACTGTCGCCGGGCGTGCTGCTCGAAACACTTGTTCCGGACTACCGTGGGCGCATGGATGTTGCGCTTGAAATCACCGCAGCCGAGCCGCCAGACGTGTTCAACCACAACCTCGAAACTGTGCCGCGCCTGTACAAGGCTGCGCGTCCGGGCTCCGATTACCAGTGGTCGCTGACCCTGCTGCAACGTTTCAAGCAGATGATGCCGCACATTCCGACCAAGTCGGGCCTGATGCTGGGGCTGGGCGAGACAGACGAGGAAGTGATCGAAGTGATGAAGCGCATGCGCGAACATGACATCGACATGCTGACCCTGGGTCAGTACCTGCAACCGTCGCGCAACCACTTGCCGGTCCAGCGTTTCGTGCACCCGGACACCTTCGCGTGGTTTGCCGAGGAAGGCTACAAGATGGGCTTTAAAAACGTGGCATCCGGTCCGCTGGTACGTTCTTCGTACCACGCTGATGAACAGGCCAAGCTGGTCAAGTCCATGCTGGTGAGTGCCTGATCCCATGAACAACCGGCTCACCGCGCCAGTGTCTTTCAAGGCTCACAGCGCGGTGCCCGCGTTGCCCGCTGGCGGGGTGATCGGCCTGATCGCTCCGGCAGGGCCTGCCGAACTTGATCTGAACCTCGCGACCCAATGGATGCATGCCCGTGGCTATCAGCTGCGGGTATATCCGGGGGTGTGGCAAAGGGATGGTTATCTTGCCGGCTCTGATGCAGAGCGCTTACGCGACCTGCATGATGCTTTTGCCGATGACAGCGTCGATGCCATTTTCTGCCTGCGTGGCGGTTATGGCAGCCCGCGTTTGCTCGATGGCATCGACTTTGAGCTGTTGCGTCGTCATCCCAAGCCGTTTGTCGGCTACAGCGATATCACCGCGTTGCATCTGGCGATCACTCGTTACGCGGGCTTTGTGACGTTTCACGGGCCAATGGTGAACGCTGATCTGCTGGGCAACAAACAACCGCCTACCGAAACTTCATTGCTGCGTATGCTCGGCGGGCAACAGCCGTCCGTGCTGGAGCATCCCGCGGCCTGGCCGTTGACGACCATTGCCCCGGGCTGCGCCAGTGGCCGTTTGCTGGGCGGCAATCTGTCGATGATCTGCGCGGTGATGGGCACGGCGTTTGAAATGGACAGCGAAGACATCATCCTGTTTATCGAAGACGTCAACGAACCGTTGTACCGGGTCGACCGTCTGCTGACGCATTTGCGCCTGGCGGGCAAGCTCGACAGGTTGCGCGGAGTGCTGGTGGGGGATGTGGCCGGGGTTGATTTCGCGGCGCTGGAGCGGTTGCTCACCCAGGAGCTGGGCGGTCTGGGTATTCCGGTGCTGGCCGGTTGGCGCAGCGGGCATTGCGATCCGAACCTGACCTTGCCGATGGGTGCGCAGGTCAGGCTGGATGCTGATCAGCAGTTGCTGGTGCTTGAGCAGGATGTAGTTGTAAGCGCCTGAACCTGAAGCCCCTCTCCCATAGGGAGAGGGTAGCAACCTTACCGGCTACGCAAACTCTCCAGCAGCTTGTGGCTCGGATAGCCGTCTGCTGGCCAACCCATGGCCTGCTGCGCGCTGCGAATAGCCTTGCGGGTATTGGCGCCGATAATGCCGTCTGCATTACCCGCATCATAATTGCGCTGGCTCAGCAGCATTTGCAGTTCGACGCGCTCGGAGCGGCTCAGCGGTCGGTCGTCTTTTGGCCAGTCGGCCAAAATGGTCCCGCCACCGTTGAAACGTTGCGACAACAAGCCCACGGCCAGTGCATAGGATGATGAGTTGTTGTAACGCAGGATGGCGCGGAAGTTATCCAGTACCAGAAACGCCGGGCCACGATAGCCTGCAGGGAGCAGCAGGGCAGCGCTTAACTGCTCTGAGCCTGCGGCGCTGGCAGGTACCTTGACTCCCAGTTTTTGCCATTCGGCAACGCTCTTTTTGATTGCGCCATCAGCCAGGGCGTAGTCGAACCCGGCAGGCAGCGTCACTTCAAAGCCCCACGGCTGGCCTTGCTTCCAGCCCGAGCTTTGCAGGTAGTGGGCAGTCGAGGCCAGGGCATCTGCCGAGCTGTTCCATATATCACGACGGCCATCACCATCGAAATCCACGGCGTGGGTTTCATAGGTGGTGGGGATAAACTGGGTCTGGCCCATTGCGCCCGCCCACGAGCCGAGCATTTTTTCGGGGCTTATATCGCCTTCCTGAATAATCTTCAGTGCAGCGATCAATTGGCTTTGAGCAAACTCCGGGCGACGCCCTTCATAGGCCAGGGTCGCGAGGGAGCGAATGACTGACTTGTTGCCCTGGAACGAGCCAAAATTGCTTTCCATGCCCCAGACCGAAACCAGCGCCTGGCGATCAACGCCATAACGCTGCTCGATGCGGCCCAGCAGTTCGGCATTCTGCTCCAGCAAACGCTGGCCATTACGTACACGCAAAGGCGACAGGGCACCGTCCAGGTACTCCCAGACCGGGCGGCTGAATTCGGGCTGGCTGCGGTCGGCCTTGATCACGCTCATGTCTGGCGTAATCCCGGCAAAGGCGTTATCGAATACCAGCGGGTTGATTCCGGCTTTAAGCGCTTGGGCGCGGAAATCGGCTTGCCACTCGCTGAAGCTTTGAGTGGGCTGAACAAGAGGGGTGTCGGTGCCTGGCACTGGCGCGCTGCTGATGACCGCAGGTGCCGGAGGTACCACAGGCAAGGTTTGAGCATCGGCTGCGGTCGGTTTCTCTGCGCAGGCGACTAAAAGGATGACGCTGGAAGCAGCGATCAGTTGGCGCATCGGCCAACGGCGTGTATGACGTGAGAGCATGCGCAGGTCCAGGTAATGCAAAACAGAAGCAGACCTTATCATCCCCGCCGTCAGGCAGCCAGAAAGTAAAAAGCCTCCCGGTCTCTCGACTGGAAGGCTTCGCGGCGGTAGCTGCCTTTGCCTTTGGCGGGGCGTTCCTGGCGGCTGCGGAACAGGGGTTGGGCAACAATGGATTTGGCCTTGTTGGGGCGCTTGCTCATGGCATGTGCTCTCGCTTGAGTTGAACAAGCGCAAATCATCGGCCGGTTTTTTCGTATTGTCTACAGGATAGTGATCGGTGGGAGCGGGCTTGCTCGCGTTAGCATCAACGCTATCAGCCTGTCAGGCCGCGACGCCCGCATCGCGAGCAAGCCCGCTCCCACAGAAAGCAGTGTTTATTCAGCTGGCAGATTCAGGCGTTGCCCGCACATCAGCAGCACCAGACGACTCAGGCTGCTCCAGGCAGACCCTGCTGCCTGGCCCTTGATCTGGGCATCGATACGCTGCGCGTCCAACAACAATTGTGCCCAGCGCTGCGCCGAATAACGCTGCAAGGCTTTGCTCATCAACGGTTTGCGCTTGTCCCACACCGGTGGTCGCGCCTGGCTGAACGCCTTGTCCAATGGCGTGCCCTGGCTGTACTGCAGGGCAATATTGGCCAGTACGCGCAGCTCACGCGCCAGGGCCCACAAGATCACAGGAGGCTCTACGCCTTCACCGCGCAAGCCTTCGAGCATACGCAGGGCATGGGCAGCTTCGCCGTTAAGTACCGCATCCACCAGGCCAAACACATCAAACCGCGCGCTGTCAGCCACTGCGGCTTGCACGGTTTCGACAGTGATTTGCCCGTCTTCAGCCATTAACTTGAGCTTTTCGATTTCCTGCGCAGCAGCCAGAAGATTGCCTTCGACCCGGGCTGCTATCAGTTCCACCGCATCATGGGTGGCCGACAGCCCGGCCTGCGACAAGCGCTGGCGAATCCATTGCGGCAACTGGTTGGCGTCCACCGGCCAGATCTGCACGAACTGGGTTTGCGCCCCTTCAATCAGCGCCTTGCCCCACTTGGTCTTTTGCGCACTGCCGTCGAGTTTGGGCAGGCTGATCAGCAGCAGGGTGTCTTCGGCAGGGCGCGAGCAGTATTCGATCAACGCCGCAGCACCCTTGTCGCCAGGCTTGCCCGAAGGCAGGCGCAGTTCCAGCAGGCGCTTTTCGGCAAACAGCGACATGCTGGCACCAGCTTGCAGCAGCGTGCCCCAGTCAAAGCTGGCGTCGGCGCTGAACACCTGGCGCTCATCGAAACCCTGCTTGCGGGCGGTACTGCGGATGGCGTCGGCGGTTTCCTGACACAACAACGGGTCATCGCCGCTGATGATGTAGACGGGCGAAAGGGGGCCTTGCAGATGCTTGGCGAGTTGGGCGGGAGCGAGTTTCATAGGACCATAACGATAGCGGGGCGCTTGAGCGCCCCGTATGCCTTACTGGTTTTGCAGTTCGAGAGGCGACTGTTGAGGAGTTTCCTCTTGAGCCTTGCGTGCAGCTTCGATGGCATCGGCTTCAGCCTTGGCCTTCGCTTCGGCTTGCTGTTGCAGTACTTCCAGCTGGGCCGGGGTCAATTGCTCCAGGCGCAGAACCAGTTGCTGGATCAGGTCGCGGCGCATTTCCTTACGGATCATGTCGCCTTCCTGGGTGCTGCCTGCCACGTTACTGCCATCCTGCAGGTAGACTTTGTAGGCTTCAACCTTGTCGCTCAGCAGCGTCAGATGGCTCGGCCCCTGAATTTCGTATTTCACTACGTTGTTCAACTGATACTCGGCGGTACCCGAATTGCCGGTGTAGCTGGCAGAACGCTGGGTTTCCTTCTCGTCGGTCAGAACCAGTTTGTATGGTGCGTTGGCAGTGATTTTCACGCCGCTGTTTTCCAGCACCTGACGCAGCTGGCGCACAGTGTCGCCATAGGCATTGCGCGCGCTGACATCGAGTTCGGTGATCGTCAGCTGGTTGGTGCCGGTACCGCGCAGTTGAAAGCCGCAGGCGCTCAACAGAACTGCGAGACCCATCACCAGCAAGTTGCGTTTGATCATGTGTTGCTCCCCTTGAAACCAGATGGGCCGACCACGCGGCCCTGAAGGTCTTGTTGGGCGCCCGCGCATGACGCGGGCGCCTGTTCCAGTTAGCTGGCGACGATATTGACCAATTTGCCTGGTACCACGATCACTTTGCGAATCGTCAGGCCTTCTGTAAAGCGCAGTACGTTTTCGTTGGTGCGGGCAGCAGCTTCAACCTCTTCACGGCTGGCAGCAGCTGGCATTTCAATATGCCCGCGCAGCTTGCCGTTGACCTGGATAACCAGTTGCAGGGTGTCTTGAACCAGCGCGGTTTCATCCAGGGTTGGCCATGCAGCGTCGATGATTGCACCTGCATGCCCCAACCGGTTCCACAGCTCATGGCTGATGTGCGGTGTGATCGGCGCCAGTACCAGAGCTACAGTCTCGAGACCTTCCTGCAGCAGGGCGCGGTCTTGTTCAGTCGCTTGCGGTGCTTTTTCGAGCACGTTCATCACGGTCATCACCTGGGCGACGGCGGTGTTGAACTTGTGGTGCTGGCCGACGTCCTGGCTGGCTTGCTTGATAGCCTGGTGGATGGCACGGCGAATGACTTTTTGCTCATCGTTCAGGCTGGCGATATCCAGCGCGCCCGGCAGGCCTTGGCCTACATGGGCATGGGCCAGGCGCCATACACGCTTGAGGAAGCGGTGGGAGCCTTCAACACCCGAGTCGGACCATTCCAGGCTTGCGTCAGGCGGCGAAGCAAACATCATGAACAGGCGGCAGGTGTCTGCGCCGTACTGTTCGATCATGTATTGCGGGTCAACACCGTTGTTGAGCGACTTGGACATTTTCTGCGTGCCGCCGATTTCCACCGGCAGGCCGTCACTCTTCAGCGTGGCGCCGATGATCTTGGCCTTGGCATCACGTTCGATTTCCACGTCGTCCGGGTTGAAGTAATCCTTGCCGCCGTTGTCCAGCGTACGGAAGTAGGTCTCGGCGATCACCATGCCCTGGGTCAACAGGTTCTTGAACGGCTCGTTGGAGCTGACCAGGCCTTCGTCACGCATCAGCTTGTGGAAGAAGCGCGCGTACAGCAGGTGCAAAATGGCGTGTTCGATACCGCCGATGTACTGGTCCACCGGTAGCCAGTGGTCTGCTGCCGATTTCTCGACCAGACCGCCTTCATAGTGCGGCGAGGCGTAACGTGCGTAGTACCACGACGACTCGACGAAGGTGTCCATCGTGTCGGTTTCGCGTTTGGCCGGTGCGCCACATTTAGGGCAGCTGCACTCGTAGAATTCAGGCATGCGTGCCAGTGGCGAACCGGCACCATCGGGTACGACATCTTCTGGCAAGACCACTGGCAGCTGGGCTTCAGGTACTGGTACGTCACCGCAGGTATCGCAATGCACGATCGGGATCGGGCAGCCCCAGTAGCGCTGGCGGCTGATGCCCCAGTCACGCAGGCGGAACTGGGTGCGCGCCTGGCCCAGGCCTTTGGCAGTCAGGGCGGCTTCGATGGCGGCGAATGCGGCGTCGAAATCCAGGCCGTCAAATTCGCCGGAGTTGATCAGCGGGCCGTGCTCGTTGTAAGCGTCCTGCCACGGTGCCGGTGACTCGTCGCCAGCACTGGTACGCACAACCGGCTTGATCGGCAGGTTGTACTTGGTGGCGAATTCGAAATCACGCTCGTCGTGTGCTGGTACAGCCATCACCGCGCCGTCGCCGTAATGCATCAGTACATAGTTGGCGACCCATACAGGAAGCTTTTCGCCGGTCAGCGGGTGCTCGACGAACAGGGAGGTTGGCAGGCCCATTTTTTCCTGGGTTGCCATGTCGGCTTCTGCCACGCTGCCGCCTTTGCACTGAGCGATAAACGCTTGCAGCTCGGGGTTTCCCTGCGCTGCCTGGGTGGCGAGCGGGTGCTCGGCAGCCACAGCGACATAGGTCGCGCCCATCAAGGTATCAGGGCGGGTGGTGAAAACCTTGAGCGCGCCTGCTGCGCCGATGGACTCGACGTTGTAAGGGAACTGCACTTCCATGCCGCGGGATTTGCCAATCCAGTTGCGCTGCATGGTTTTAACCTGCTCGGGCCAGCCCGGCATGTCGTCGAGGCTTTCAAGCAGCTCATCCGCGTAAGCGGTGATCTTGAAGTAGTACATCGGGATTTCGCGTTTTTCGATTACCGCGCCCGAACGCCAGCCACGGCCGTCGATCACTTGCTCGTTGGCCAGAACGGTCTGGTCCACCGGGTCCCAGTTCACGGTGCCGTTTTTACGGTAGATCACACCTTTTTCGAACAGGCGGGTGAACAGCCATTGTTCCCAACGGTAGTAATCCGGCTTGCAGGTCGTGATTTCGCGCGACCAGTCAACGGCCAGACCCAGGCTGCGCAGCTGGGTTTTCATGTAGGCGATGTTTTCGTACGTCCATTTGGCCGGCGCGACCTTGTTTTTCATCGCGGCGTTTTCGGCCGGCATGCCAAAGGCGTCCCAGCCCATGGGTTGCAGGACGTTTTTGCCGAGCATGCGCTGGTAACGGGAGATCACGTCACCGATGGTGTAGTTGCGCACGTGCCCCATGTGTAGCTTGCCGCTTGGGTACGGGAACATCGATAGGCAGTAGAACGTCTCTTTGCCTAGATCTTCGCTGACTTCGAAGGACTTTTGGTTGTCCCAGAATGATTGGGCGGCGGCTTCTATTTCACGGGGCTGATATTGTTCGTGCATGGCTACTTGTACTGATAAAGGGTGGCCTAATCCTCTTCAACATAGACCGGCGACAGTGTTGCCCGGTCAGGTTGGAGCAGGGGTTACAGGAAGTCCCGTAGCATACATGACCCCGCTCTATCGAGGGAAACCCTGATTGCCTCATCACTCCGTTGGTCGCAGCAGCACGCCGCTTTTACAAGCGCAGCTAAGCTCTCCTGTGGGGGAGATTCATTTCCTTAAATGAGGTGGACGGATGGCAGAGTTGCAACGCAGCGTAGCAACATCGCAAGTGTATGAGCGGCTGATTGATCGTTTGAGTGTGGCTCTTGATTCAGCAAAGACGGCTGTCCAATTACGTGATGAACGCCCAGTCGAGTTGGAATTGCGAGGCTTGAGTCATGCCGAGCTGGAGTTGATCAACCTCTATTTGAACCGGATCGGGCGTGAGGCAATTAAACGCTCGCAAGGCAGCGTGAACATGCAGGATGCCCCCAGGGCCAAGGTTATCTGGCTTAAAGACAGGGTGCAGGGAGCTTAGGCCATACGGCGATTCAAGCCCGGCCTTCAACAAAGCCGCATCAAGAAAGTTGTACCTCCGGGTTGATGCATTACACGTTTGTGTTTGGGTTTCTCACCTGCGTTGTTGATGCGCTCAATCAACCCCCTTAGGCTTCGGGCATCTTTGGAGATGCTCGATGCCTATTCGATACTTTTTAAAACAGCTTCTATTACCCCCTGGCATTTTTCTGTTGCTCCTGGCGCTTGCCTGGTGGCTACGGCGTTCGCGCCCGCGAGTGGCGGGTGTGTTGTTTGCCCTGGGGCTGGGCGGCTTCTGGCTGATGAGTTTGCCAATAATGGTGGAGTGGGGCGCCCGTGTGCTGGAGCGCGAACCACCGCTGGCGCAGAGCGAGTGGTCGACGCTGGCCGCGCGTGCCGATGCCATTGTGGTGCTGGGCTCGGGGCGTGAGC
>NZ_WIWL01000160.1:0-206 GCF_009600105.1 Pseudomonas sp. FSL R10-0056 | reverse complement strand
CTGGTTGAGGTATTCCAGCGCTTCGGATTACCCGCTCGTATCAATGTTGATAACGGCCCGCCATGGGGCTCACCGCGCAATCCAGGTGAAATCACCGAGCTGAGTATCTGGCTGATTCGTTTGGGAATCCGGATCAGCTACAGCCGCCCTTACCACCCTCAAACCAATGGAAAGATCGAGCGCTTCCACCGCTCTCTCAAGGCCGA
>NZ_WIWL01000159.1:0-214 GCF_009600105.1 Pseudomonas sp. FSL R10-0056 | reverse complement strand
TCGCGTACTGGCCGTCACGCAACTGATGGAATCGTTTTCCAGTCGGGAAGTGCAAGAGGCTGACTCTGTAGATCTTAAGCATATGGCTACTGTTTCGGCGCAATTGCTGCGTGATGGTTGTGACCTGCTTGATGTGTTGGGCTGGCGGTTGAGGCCTGCTTGATAGCGTTTTTATAACTGATGCATTGAGTACATAACCGATATTCGCGTTAAA
>NZ_WIWL01000158.1:0-223 GCF_009600105.1 Pseudomonas sp. FSL R10-0056 | reverse complement strand
CCCCTAGGGGACTCGAACCCCTGTTACCGCCGTGAAAGGGCGGTGTCCTAGGCCACTAGACGAAGGGGACACAAACCCTTCTAACAGTGATCAGCGCTGAGTGCTGATCGATCCAATGCCAGTGTGGCCCGACATTGAACTGTAAATTGGTGGAGCTAAACGGGATCGAACCGTTGACCTCTTGCATGCCATGCAAGCGCTCTCCCAGCTGAGCTATAGCCCC
>NZ_WIWL01000157.1:0-230 GCF_009600105.1 Pseudomonas sp. FSL R10-0056 | reverse complement strand
CCCGCTCCCACAATGTCACCGCAAATCCAGTGGGAGCTGGTTCGCCTGCTATGCAGGCACTGGGGTCTGTCAGGCAAACCGTGGCGATGCCATCGCGAGCAAGCCCGCTCCCACAATGTCACCGCAAATCCAGTGGGAGCTGGTTCGCCTGCTATGCAGGCACTGGGGTCTGTCAGGCAAACCGTGGCGATGCCATCGCGAGCAAGCCCGCTCCCACAATGTCACCGCAA
>NZ_WIWL01000156.1:0-238 GCF_009600105.1 Pseudomonas sp. FSL R10-0056 | reverse complement strand
GATAAAAGTTCCGCAGGCCATTTGAAAGGCCATGCGTTTGGGGTTGGGCGTGGCCGCTGACAAGCCGACGGTGGCGGCGGCAATCAGGGTCATCATCGCCCCGCTCGGCCAGGCCGTCAGCACCCAGTAAGTGCCCAGCACCACCAGGATAAAGGCCGCGCGGATCCCGGAAGCGGCCGCCGACCACCAGTTGGTTTGGGAGATAAAGGGTTGGTCCCAACGCTCGCGTTCGTGGGTG
>NZ_WIWL01000155.1:0-238 GCF_009600105.1 Pseudomonas sp. FSL R10-0056 | reverse complement strand
CAGTTAACCCAGCGCAGGCCTGCAAATGAGGCTTGATAACAACCCTTCACATACTTGTAGGTTAATTCATACAAAATAATTGGCAGTGTCCTACATAGTAAGACGTTGCGAATTACCGCACCTGCAATTATAAATAAATCATTCAAACAACATTTATAGATTTCAATTTCTAGAAACTGCTACTGCGTCATGTCTATTTATTCAATTCGGCTATAACTCACCAACAAGTTCGAACACT
>NZ_WIWL01000154.1:0-241 GCF_009600105.1 Pseudomonas sp. FSL R10-0056 | reverse complement strand
GTGAAAGTGCTATCCAGTCTAACTTTCTATTACATACCCAAATTTTTAAAGAACGATCTAATCAAAAGATCAGAAATCAACATTCACCATCATTCGATGGAATGTTCATTTCTAAGCTTTACGACAGAAAAACCGCAGATCAACTCTGCAGTTATCGTCTTCTACAATGAATCAAGCAATTCGTGTGGGAACTTATGGAGCAGCTGATGTCGTCGATTAAGGAGGTGATCCAGCCGCAGGT
>NZ_WIWL01000153.1:0-243 GCF_009600105.1 Pseudomonas sp. FSL R10-0056 | reverse complement strand
CTTACTACCAATCAAATTACGTTATGCGTAATTCGATTACGATAAAAATAACGCAGTGACACACACGCGGTTCAGCGTTAAGTGAGTCCACTGTTTTCTCCACTCTGGAGGCTCCATGAACCTCGACTCGTCTTTGTCTGACCTCGCGTATCAATCCGGGTTTGGCAATGAATTCAGCAGTGAAGCATTGCCGGGCGCATTGCCCGTCGGGCAGAACTCTCCGCAAAAAGTCCCCTATGGTCT
>NZ_WIWL01000152.1:0-244 GCF_009600105.1 Pseudomonas sp. FSL R10-0056 | reverse complement strand
TCCGCTGACCACAGCCACTATCACCCAGCCGTCGGCCAAGTACCGATTGGCATCATCCTCGCTGAATGATTCATAGATCTCGCCGATATTTGTATTCGACATCGTGACTCCTTGGGTTGTGTAGGCAGCACCGACACGGTACGGCCGGGGGTTCCTTTAGTGTTAAAAAACCTCCAGAACCCGATGACCAACATCTATGCTGGCTGTGCTACAAGCTCGTTTAGGCTAAAAAGCATGCTGACAT
>NZ_WIWL01000151.1:0-244 GCF_009600105.1 Pseudomonas sp. FSL R10-0056 | reverse complement strand
CAATGACTTGCCATTTAGCACTCTGGGCACTACAAGATTTAGGTGCGGGTTGTCTTGGTCGTGGACGTTAGCAAATATTTTACCGTTCAAGTCCGATAGGCTAACTTCCAGTTTTTTCGCAATCTCTTTCACTATGTCTTTTGTTATTTCCTTCCATTCTTCTGTTGTGGGTTTTTTCACAGAAGGAGGCAAGCAGAATACAAAAGATTGAGCATATGATTGAACTGGTCGCCCTCCTTTCTTC
>NZ_WIWL01000150.1:0-72313 GCF_009600105.1 Pseudomonas sp. FSL R10-0056 | reverse complement strand
GTCCCCGCACACCCGTCAACCATGTGTCCGGTCCGTACAGGTCCTTCAAAAAGGGACTCGCCGTAAGGGCGAAACCACTATTTAAGTTAGACACAAATGCCGGATATGTACTCAACGTATCAGTTAAACAAACACGATCAAGCGGGCCGCAAGCGCCAGCCCAGCACATCGAGCAGGTCACAACCATCGCGCAGCAATTGCGCTGAAACCGTAGCCAGATGTTTGAGATCAACCGAATCGGCCTGCTGCACTTCGCGGCTGGAGAACGATTCCATCAGTTGAGTTACAGCCAGAACGCGGGCGACGGCGTTGGCATGGAGCACATCGAGGGGGACGTTGCGATCGATTAGCAAGGCGGGGATGGTGCAGTCAATGGCTGTTAACGGGATATACGGTGAATTCGTCATAAGAAAGTCTCTTAAAGTTGGATTTAGCCATCCATTTTTGTCGCCAAACAAAAAAGGTGGCCGCTGTACGTGGGTTGGCGAACCGGTAACTTTAAGAAAACCCGGCAGACCCGAAGATCTCCCACGTACAACTGCCATAAAACATTTCGAGCAAATTACACGCTCAACCGTAAATAGCAATTATGTACTTATTTAAAGTTACTGCGGATCGCCAATCCCGGTCGCCTTATCGGCGAGCACCCACTATAGGCCCCGCATCAGACCTCCAGCAATTGCCAAACCTGTGCGATAAATCCCGAAAAATCGTGAGCTTGCAGCTTCGCGAGCAGGCTCGCTCCCACAACTGGATTGCAGCCGTGACAGTTGCGAGTGATTCCGGGCTTGTATAGGCTGGCGCGCCGCCCGCCCATCGATCTGGAAGCTCCATTAATGCGATCCGTGTTCTCCTCGCTTTTACCTTTGGCACTCCTCAGTGCCACCCCCGCCTACGGCAGTGCCCTGGAACTGGGTGAGGTGCAGGTACGCAGCGAAGAAAGCAGCGAACTGGAAGCCGCCCAGAACGCACTCAATGAAGTGCCCGGCGCCAGCAACCTGATCGATATGGCCCGCGTCGAAAACGGTCGCACCGCCAGCAATGCCGATGTGCTGGCCTACCAGCCAGGGGTATACGCGCAATCGGCGGGCAATGACGGGGCCAAGGTCTCGGTGCGCGGCTCGGGCATCAACCGCGCCCCCAGCGCCCACGGATCGGGGCTGTACGTGATGTTCGACGGCCTGCCGCTGACCGGCCCCGGCGGCACACCCTACGAACTGTTCGAGCCGCTATGGTTGAGCCGCGCCGAAGTGCTGCGCGGCGCCAATGGCTTCGACACCGGCTCGCTGGCCCTGGGCGGCTCGATCAACTACGTCACCCACACCGGCTACGACGCCGCGCCATTGCAGGTGCGTTACGAAACGGGCAGCTATGGCTATCAGAAACGCCAGATCAGCTCCGGGCAGGTGCTGGGAGATCTGGACTACTATGTCGCCCTGACCGACTCAGACACCGACGGCTATCAACACCATACCGCTGGCAGCAGCAAAGGCATCGCAGCCAATGTCGGCTATCGCTTCAGTCCACAACTGGAAACCCGCTTCTACCTGCGCTATCGCGAAACCGATAACGAACTGGCCGGGCGCGTGACCAAAGACAATATCAAGCATCACCCCCGCGCAGCCAACCCGGCCTATGTGGCAGGGGACTACAGCCGCCCGCAACCCGGCAGTACCTGGCTGGGCAACAAGACCACGATGTACCTGGATGACGATTCGCAGCTGGAAGTGGGCCTGGTCTATCACGACTACCCGATGGATCTGCGAGAAGGCCCTAACCGTTTGAAAGTTGCCTACACCGATGTCAGCGGCACGCTCAACTACAAGCGCCGCGACACTCTGTTTGGCCTTGAAAGCAACACCACCGTGGGCCTGCGCAACACCAAGCATTTGCCCAACAGTGGCGCATCGGAATATGTGCGTATCCCTGTGGGCAACACTGCAGGCTATGCCCCGGGCACCAAGATTCGCGACTTCAGTTACCAGGGTTCCGACACCGTGCTGCACGCCAGCAATGATCTGGAACTGATCCCCGACCTGTGGCTGACCACCGGCATGGCCCTGATCTACACCCGCCGCGAGAGCGACGTGAGCTACCCCGACAGCGGTGGCAAGGTCAGCCAGCATGACTGGGACTACGCGCCGCGTATCGGCCTGCGTTACGAGTTCAATCCGCACTTGCAGGTATACGGCAACCTGAGCCGTTCGGTTGAGCCGCCGCACCCGTGGTCGATGATCTGGGGCTCGCCGTTTACCTTCCCGGTCAACAGTGGCCCGGCTACCGGTCGCCAGAGCACCCCCGTGTCGCTGGACAATCAAACTGCTACTACTCTGGAACTGGGCACCCGTGGCGATTCGTGGCTCGGGCAGTGGGATCTGGCTTGGTATTACTCAGCCGTGCGCCATGAACTGCTGAGCGTCGAAACCCAGGCCGCCACTCTCACCCAAAGCCCGATTGTCGGCGAGTCCAACGCCAGCCCCACCGTGCACCAAGGCATCGAAGCAGGACTCAACAGCCTGCTGTGGGAAAAACAAGCAGTGGGCAAGGTATCCCTGCGCCAGGCTTACACCTTCAGCGACTTCCATTACCGTGACGACGAGCGCTTTGGCGACAATAAGTTACCGGGGATCCCGCAACACTACTACCAGGCCGAAGTGCGCTATGACCACCCGCAGGGCTTCTATGCCGGGGTGAACACCCAGGTTGCCTCACGTATGGCGGTGGATTATGCCAACTCGTATTACACCTCGTCCTATATGCTTTGGGGCGCAACCCTGGGCTACAACGCCCCCAAGCAGGACTGGCAAGCCTGGCTCGATCTGCGCAATCTGAGCGGCGAGCGCTATGCGGCTACGGTTACGCCAGGGTATGACGACAAGGGACTGGACGCCGCGCGCTCCACCCCCGGTGAAGGCAGGGGCGCCTACGTGGGGGTTTCCTACAGCTTCCGTTAATCGCCGGACGGGATATCGGCTGGCAACCGCACCTTGCGCCGGGTGCCACTGAACAGGCCCCAGCTGGACAGGAACAGGGCGGCAATCAATGGCCCGATCACAAAGCCATTGAGGCCGAAGATCGCCATGCCGCCCAGGGTCGAGATCAAAATCAGGAAGTCCGGCATTTTTGTGTCCTTGCCCACCAGGATGGGGCGCAGCACGTTGTCCACCATGCCGATCACAAAAACCCCATACAGCGCCAGCACCACACCCTGCCAGACCGAGCCGGTCACCACGAAGTAAACCGCGACCGGTGCCCAGACGATGCCGGCACCCACGGCGGGCAACAGCGACAGGAACATCATCAGCACCGCCCAGAACAGCGCGCTGTGAATGCCCAGTACCCAGAAAATCACCCCGCCCAATGCCCCCTGGGTAATGGCCACCGCCAGGTTGCCCTTGACCGAGGCCCGGACCACACGGCGCAATTTGAGCTGCAACAGACGTTTTTGCTGTTCGGCAAGCGGTACCGCGTTGCGGATGGTGCGCACCATTTGCTGGCCATCACGAATAAAGAAGTACAGCAGGTACAGCATGATGAAAAAGCTCACCACCAGATCAAAGGTGCTCTGACCAAAGCTGAACACCTGGGTGGCAAAAAACTGGCTGCCTTCGAGTGCACCCTTGGATACTTTCTCGCTCAGCCCGTCGATATTGCCCATGCCGAAACGGTCAAGCCAGTCCTGGGCGGTGGCCGGCAGGATATCCTTGAACTGCATGACATAGCTGGCGACGTTGATTCTGCCGCTTTCAACATCCTCGTAGAGCGTTGCCACTTCCTGCACCAGCAAGGTCGTGGTGATGATGACCGGGATGATCGCGATCACCGTACAGGCCCCCAGCGTGGTAAAAGTTGCCAGGTTGCGTCGGCCTTTTAGCTTGAGTAGCAGCTTGCGTTGCAGGGGTGCAAACAGAATCCCCAGGGCAACAGCCCAAAAAATCGCGCCATAAAACGGCAATAAAATCCAGATGAATGCAATTGTGACCAAGGCCAGCAACAGGAGCAGGGTTTTACGTTGCAGACTTGTTTCGTTCATGAGCCATCCATGTCAGTGATGCGAGTAGGAATCTGGTGCACCCAGTGTAGCCGCTGACATTGACAACTCCCTAGACACTCTGTAAATAATCTGCCTGGTTGTACGACGACAGATAACAAAAATAATAATACTCAGGAGCTCTACGGATGATCACACCTACCTGTGCCCCCTCCCTGTTCACTTGCTCAAGAACCTCCCGTGGTACCCGCTCGCTGGTGTTGCTGGGCCTTGGCAGCATGGGTCTGGCGCTGCCCGTCAGCGGTATGGCCGAAGGCTTTATCGATGACACCAAGGCTACATTGAACCTGCGCAACGCCTACATCAACCGCAACTATACCAACCCTGACTACCCGCAAAGCAAGGCCGAAGAGTGGACGCAAAACTTCATTCTCGACGTCAAGTCCGGCTTTACCCAGGGCACTGTCGGTTTCGGAGTGGATGTACTGGGGCTTTACTCGCAAAAACTCGACGGCGGCAAGGGCACGGTCGGTACTCAACTGTTACCGACCCACAGCGATGGTGAGCCCGCCGATAACTTTGGTCGTTTGGGTGTTGCGGCCAAGGCCAAAATCTCCAATACGGAACTGAAAATCGGCGAGTGGATGCCGGTACTGCCGATCCTGCGCTCGGACGATGGCCGCTCCTTGCCGCAAACCTTCCGTGGCGGCCAGATCACTTCAAAAGAAATCGCCGGGCTGAACCTCTACGGTGGCCAGTTCCGCGCCAACAGCCCGCGTAACGACGCAAGCATGGAAGACATGTCGCTCAACGGCAAAGGTGCCTTTACCTCCGATCGCTTCAACTTTGCCGGCGGTGATTACAGCTTCAATGAAAAGCGTACCCAGGTCGGCCTGTGGTATGCCCAGCTGGAAGACATCTACCAGCAGCAATTTTTAAACGTGTTGCACAGCCAACCTGTTGGCGATGTGACGCTGGGCGCAAACCTCGGTTATTTCTGGGGCAAGGAAGACGGTAACAAACTGGCGGGGGACCTGGACAATAGAACCGCCTACGCCCTGCTGTCGGCCAAATACAAGGGCAACACTCTGTATGTGGGCCTGCAGAAAATCAGTGGCGACGATGGCTGGTTCAGGGTCAATGGCACCAGCGGCGGAACCCTGGCCAACGACAGCTACAACTCCAGCTATGACCTGGCCAAGGAGCGCTCCTGGCAAGTGCGTCATGACCTGGATTTCGCGGTGCTCGGCGTCCCCGGCCTGACCATGATGAACCGCTATATCAGTGGCGATAACATCCACACCGGCAGCATCACCGATGGCAAGGAATGGGGCCGCGAATCGGAACTGGCTTACACCGTACAGGCCGGTACGTTCAAGGACCTTAACCTGCGCTGGCGCAATGCGAGTATCCGGCGCGACTACAGCACCCACGAATTCGACGAAAACCGCATCTTTATCAGCTATCCGTTGTCGTTGCTGTAAGTCATGTCTGTGCCATCGGGGGGCGCTTGCGACCCTCACCCCTGCCCTCTCCCAAAGGGAGAGGGGGCTGATGTGTGGTGTTACGCAGAACTGCTTTTGCCTTTAGTCCCCTCTCCCTTTGGGAGAGGGTGCTTTTGGTGAATAATCCAGATCACTTGTGCATTGACAACCACCGCAATGACTGTGAATAATCCAACCCAAGTCATACGACAACTGACAATAACAAGTACGACAGGGCCCTTTGATGACAACCACACACACTGTCCAAACCCCCTTCAATCGCCTTCTCCTCACCGGTGCTGCTGGCGGTCTGGGGAAGGTGCTACGCGAAACCCTCAAGCCCTACGCCAGGGTGCTGCGACTTTCAGATATCGCCGCAATGGCTCCCGCTGCCGACAGCCGCGAGGAAGTGCTCATCTGCGACCTTGCCGACAAACAGGCCGTCCACCAGCTGGTTGAAGGGGTAGACGCCATCCTGCACTTTGGCGGTGTCTCGGTGGAGCGCCCGTTCGAAGAGATCCTCGGCCCCAATATCAGCGGCATTTTCCATATCTACGAAGCGGCACGCCGGCATGGCGTCAAACGGGTGATTTTCGCCAGTTCCAACCATGTCATCGGGTTCTACAAACAGGACCAGACCCTGGATGCCCACTCCCCGCGCCGGCCTGACAGTTACTACGGGCTGTCCAAGTCTTATGGCGAAGACATGGCCACCTTCTACTTCGATCGCTATGGCATCGAAACCGTCAGCATCCGCATCGGTTCCTCGTTCCCCGAGCCGCAAAACCGCCGGATGATGAGTACCTGGCTGAGCTTTGCTGACCTTACACAGCTGCTCGAGCGCTCGCTGTACACGCCGGATGTCGGCCACACCGTGGTCTATGGCGCCTCCAACAACCTCAATGTGTGGTGGGACAACCGCTATGCCGCCCACCTGGGTTTTGAGCCCAGAGACACCTCTGAAGTGTTTCGCGACAAGATCGAAGCTCAGCCGATGCCTGCGGCCAATGACCCGAGCATGGTTTACCAGGGCGGTGCCTTCGTGGCTGCCGGCCCGTTTGGCGACGAATAAATACGCCCCTGCCACCAAAACAAGATCACAGAGGTCGAGGCATCATGACAGCTGAACTGATTCTCGATGCACGTAATGCCACCGGCGAAAGCCCGGTCTGGAGCATCGCGGAGCAGGCACTTTACTGGGTGGATATCCCGGCAAAACGCTTGCATCGCTGGAGCCCCGCCGATGGTAAAGAGCACAGTTGGCAAGCCTCGCAAATGCTCGCCTGCATTGCTCAGACAGGTCATGGCAGTTGGATCGCCGCGATGGAAAACGGTCTGTTCGCTATCACCCCTCACGCCGATGGCAGCCTCGACAGTCGTTTGCTGGCCAGCGTGACCCACGCCCTGCCAGGCATGCGCTTCAACGATGGCCGCTGCGACCGCCAGGGCCGCTTCTGGGCGGGCACCATGGTGATGAACATGGCCGCCGGCGCCCCGGTGGGCGCCATGTACCGCTACAACGCAGGCCAGACCGAGCCGCTCACTGCGCAACTGCAGGGCTTGATCGTGCCCAACGGCCTGGCGTTCAGCCCCGATGGCAAAACCTTATACCTGTCGGACTCACACCCGGACGTGCAAAAAATCTGGGCTTTTGACTACGACACCGACACGGGTACCCCTCACAACCGTCGCCTGTTTGTGGACATGGGCAAGCACCCGGGTCGCCCCGATGGCGCCGCCGTGGATGCCGAGGGCTGCTACTGGATTTGCGGCAACGATGCCGGGCTGATCCACCGTTTCACCCCGCAAGGCAAGCTCGACCGCTCCCTGACCGTACCCGTGAAAAAACCGGCGATGTGCGCTTTTGGCGGCGCTGATCTGGACACCCTGTTTGTGACCTCGATCCGCCCTGCAGGCGATCTCGCCGACCAGCCGTTGGCAGGAGGCGTGTTTGCCCTCCGCCCCGGGGTCAAGGGCTTGCCGGAGCCACTACTGACTAACTGACAACCGATCCAACACCTTGAAATAACAAAAACAATATTTGGAGTGACCCATGGATTTCAAACGCACCCTGCTGATTGCTGCTCTCCCCCTGGCCTTCTGCCTCTCAGGCGTGGCCCAGGCCGAAATCAAGATCAAGTTCGCCGAGGTTCATCCCACTGGCTATCCGCCGGTGCTGGCCGAACAGGAAATGGGCAAAAAGCTTCAGGAACAGAGCAACGGCGATATTTCTTTCAAGATGTTTGCTGGTGGCGTACTGGGTTCAGAGAAAGAAGTGGTCGAACAATTGCAGTCCGGCGCGGTGCAGATGACCCGGGTCAGCCTCGGCATCCTTGGTCCGGTAGTACCGGAAACCAATGCCTTCAACCTGCCGTTCGTGTTCCGCGACCAAGCCCATATGCGCAAGATCATCGACGGCGAAATCGGCCAGGAGATGCTGGATAAAATCACCAACTCCGACTTCAATATGGTCGCGCTGGCCTGGATGGACGGCGGCACACGCAACCTGTACACAAAAAAACCGGTACGTGAGATTGCCGACCTCAAAGGCATGAAAATCCGCGTACAAGGCAACCCGGTGTTTATCGACACCATCAACGACATGGGCGGCAATGGCATTGCCATGGCCACCGGCGAGATTTTCAGCGCCCTGCAGACCGGCGTGATCGATGGCGCAGAGAACAACCCGCCGACCTTCCTTGAGCACAACCACTACCAGAACGCCAAGTACTTCACCTGGACCGACCACCTGATCCTCCCCGAGCCGATCGTGATCGCCAAGACCACCTGGGCCAAACTCAGCCCCGAGCAACAAGCCCTGGTGCAAAAACTGGCCCGTGAAGCGCAAATGGAAGAGCGAGTGATCTGGGACAAAAAATCCGCAGAGAGCGAAACCAAACTCAAAACTGCCGGCGTGGAATTCATCACCCTCACCCCGGAGCAGAAAAAAGCCTTCTACGACGCCACCCAGCCGGTTCGCGACAAGTACGGTGCCAACTACAAAGATCTGATCTCGCGCATCGAAGCCGTCCAATAAGCCAGTCCGATAACGCCGCCGCAACGGGCGCAAGTCCGTTTGCCGCGTAGTGGTGAGCCCCATGAAAAATACCGTACTGCGCTTTAATGACTTGCTGTACAGGGCCTGCATCGGGATCGCCGGTTTGTCGGTGCTGACCATGACCTTGATCATCCCCTGGGGCATTTTTGCCCGCTACGTGCTGGGCAGCGGCTCCAGCTGGCCCGAGCCCACCGCCATTCTGCTGATGGTGGTGTTTACCTTCTTCGGCGCTGCCGCCAGCTACCGTGCCGGTGCCCACATGGCAGTGGCGATGGCGGTCGAGCGCATGCCGGCCCATGTCCGCAAACTGGCCGCGGTGCTGGTGCAAATCCTGATGGTCATCGTCTGCCTGTTTATGACGGTCAAGGGCTTCAAACTGTGCGCGACCACATGGAACCAGTTTCTTGGCGAAATGCCGGGTTTGCGCGTAGGCATCTCCTATTTGCCTATCCCGCTGGGCGGCATCGTGACCCTGATCTTCGTCCTGGAAAAACTCTTCCTGGGTGACCAAAGCCACCGCCGTGCCGTGCGGTTCGACATTGTAGAAGCCAGCGAAGAGGCCGTATAAATGGACGCTTTCGTACTGTTGGGCAGTTTTATCGCCCTGATCCTTATCGGCATGCCGGTCGCCTACGCGCTGGGTCTGTCGGCACTGGTCGGCGCCTGGTGGATCGATATCCCGTTCGATGCCCTGATGATTCAAGTCGCTGGCGGGGTTAACAAGTTCTCGCTGCTGGCCATCCCGTTTTTTGTCCTGGCCGGTGCCATCATGGCCGAAGGCGGCATGTCACGTCGGCTGGTGGCCTTTGCCGGGGTACTGGTAGGGTTTGTGCGCGGCGGTCTGTCGCTGGTCAATATCGTCGCCTCGACCTTCTTTGGTGCGATTTCCGGCTCTTCCGTCGCCGACACCGCTTCCGTGGGCTCGGTACTGATTCCGGAAATGGAGCGCGCCGGTTACCCCCGTGAGTTCTCCACGGCGGTAACGGTCAGCGGCTCGGTACAGGCTTTGCTCACCCCGCCCAGCCACAACTCGGTGCTGTACTCGCTGGCAGCGGGCGGCACGGTATCGATCGCTTCGCTGTTTATGGCCGGGATCATGCCGGGGTTGTTGCTCAGCGCAGTGATGATGGGCCTGTGCATGATCTTTGCGCGCAGACGCAACTACCCCAAGGGTGAAGTGATCCCGCTGCGCACCGCGCTGAAAATCGCCGGTGAAGCGATGTGGGGCCTGATGGCCATGGTCATCATCCTTGGCGGCATCCTCACTGGCGTCTTCACTGCCACCGAGTCGGCGGCGGTCGCGGTGGTGTGGTCGTTCTTCGTCACCATGTTCATTTACCGCGACTACAAGTGGCGTGATCTGCCCAAGCTGATGCATCGGGCGGTGCGTACCATTTCCATCGTGATGATCCTGATCGGCTTTGCTGCCAGCTTCGGTTACATCCTGACGCTGATGGAAATCCCGATGAAGATCACCACCGCGTTCCTGACCCTGTCGGATAACCGCTACGTGATCCTGATGTGCATCAACGTCATGTTGTTGTTGCTGGGCACGGTGATGGACATGGCGCCGCTGATACTGATCCTCACCCCGATCCTGCTGCCGGTGATTATCGGTATCGGTGTCGACCCGGTACATTTTGGCATGATCATGCTGGTCAACCTGGGCATCGGCCTGATCACACCGCCGGTGGGCGCGGTGCTGTTCGTGGGTGCAGCCGTGGGCAAGGTCACCATCGAAAACACCGTTAAAGCGCTGCTGCCATTCTACCTGGCACTGTTTATGGTGCTGATGCTGGTGACCTACGTTCCGGCCATCTCGCTGTGGTTGCCAAACCTGGTGCTGTAACCCCGCCTTACCCCTGTGGGAGCTCGCTCCCACAGGGATATTGAAGCGGCTCTATTTCCAGCCAAGGAGGCTGGTTGCTTATGTCTGCTCCTGCGTTGTTCCCCCGCCATATCGCAGTATTGATTCTGGTACTGCTGGCCTGCGCTTTTGCGGGCAATCATATCGCCGCCCGGATTGCCTTCGACCACGACACCGGTTTGCTGCTGGCGATTCTATGTCGTGCTGGCGTGACCTTGCTGGTATTGACCGGCCTGGTGCTATGGCAACGCGAGCGCCCTCGGCTAACCCCCGCCAACTGGCGTTGGCAATTGCTGTTGGGATTGCTGATCGCAGCACAAAGCTTCTGCATTTATTCAGCCGTGGCCCGTATCCCCGTGGCCCTGGCATTGTTGATCGGCAATATGGCGCCGATCCTGCTGGTACTGCTGACCTGGGCCCTGGGCGGTGCGGCACCCACCCTGCGGGCGGCACTGCTGATGGGGCTGATCATGTGCGGCCTGGTGTTTGCCCTCGACGTGCCCGAACGTTTGTCCAGCCAGCACAGTACCGAGGCACAGTGGCTCGAAGGCATCCTCTTCGGCTTTGCTGCCGCTTGCGTGTTTGCCTGTGCGCTATGGATCACCGATCACAAACTCTCGAGCCTGCGCGGTACGGTGCGTAGCATGCTGACCATGCTTATCGTATTTTGTGCGGCAGCCCTGGCCGGAGTCAGCGGGGTGCTGCCGGGCGGGGTGTCGCTGCCCTCCTCGTCTACCGGCTGGACAGCCCTGGCCTTTCTGGTTGCGCTTTACGGGCTGGGCTTCTGCCTGTTGTTTATCTGCATGACGCGGCTGAACATGGCCCGCAACGCACCGGTAATGAACGTCGAACCGGTGGCGAGCCTGCTGTTTGGCTGGCTGATTCTTGACCAGTTGCTCAGCAGCGGCCAGATCATCGGCGGCCTGATTGTGGTCGCGGGCATTGTGATGCTGACCTGGCCGCGCAAAGCATAGATCCAGATCAATAGCCGGGAGCAAGGGCTCGACTACCATCGCGCCTTTTTTGCGAACGAACTGACTATGCGCCTTGCTCCGCCCGAACTCCTCGCCCCTGCCGGCACCCTGAAAAATATGCGCTATGCCTTCGCGTATGGCGCCGACGCGGTGTATGCGGGCCAACCACGCTACAGCTTGCGCGTGCGCAACAACGAATTCGACCACACCAACCTGGCCATTGGCATCGCCGAAGCCCAGGCTCAGGGCAAACGTTTTTACGTGGTGGTCAATATCGCCCCGCACAACGCCAAGCTGCGTACCTTTCTCAAGGATCTGGAGCCGGTAATTGCCATGGCACCGGATGCGCTGATCATGTCCGACCCGGGCCTGATCATGCTGGTGCGCAAAAACTTCCCCCATGTGCCGATTCACTTGTCGGTTCAGGCCAATACCGTGAACTGGGCCAGTGTTGAATTCTGGCGCCAGCAAGGCCTGAGCCGCATCATCCTGTCCCGGGAGTTGTCGCTGGAAGAGATCGAAGAAATCCGTCAGCAAGTACCCGATATGGAGCTGGAGATTTTCGTACATGGCGCGCTATGCATGGCCTACTCCGGGCGCTGCCTGTTATCTGGCTACATGAATAAGCGAGATGCCAACCAGGGCAGCTGCACCAATGCCTGCCGCTGGAAGTACGAGGCCAGACCGGGTACAGAAAACGAGCTGGGCAATATCGTCAATGTGGTCGAGCCAACCCTGGGCGTGGGTGCGCCGACTGACGAAGTGTTTGTGCTGAACGAAGCCAACCGTGCCGATGAACCGATGACCGCGTTCGAGGACGAACACGGTACTTACATCATGAACTCCAAGGATCTGCGTGCTGTACAGCATGTAGCGCGGCTGGCGGAAATGGGCGTGCATTCGCTGAAGATCGAGGGCCGCACCAAGTCGCACTTTTACTGCGCACGGGCCACCCAGGTGTATCGCAAGGCCATCGATGATGCGGTGGCGGGTCGTGAGTTTGACCGCAGCCTGATGACCGATCTGGAGTCACTGGCCCAGCGTGGTTATACCGAAGGGTTCTTGCGCCGCCATGTACACGATGAATACCAGAACTACCTGCATGGCAGCTCACTGTCCCATCGTCAGCAGTTTGTCGGGGAATTGACCGGCGAACGACGCAATGGCCTGGCCGAAGTCAAAGTGAAAAACCGATTTGCTTTGGGCGATCATCTGGAGCTGATGACACCCCATGGCAACTATCACTTTGATCTGGAGCGGCTGCTTAACAGTGCAGGCTTGCCGACCCAGGTGGCGCCGGGTGATGGCCACACCGTGTACCTGCCGATCCCCGAGCAGGTGGACTTGAACTACGGGTTGTTGATGCGGGATTTGACGGTGAGCGAGGTGATGGAACGTTCGGCGTGACCACTGTGGGAGCGGGCTTGCTCGCGATAGCATCGCCCGGTGTTGTCTGACAGACCGAGCCGTCAGCATCGCGAGCAAGCCCGCTCCCACAGACTGTCGTGATTGCGATTAATCGCGAAACACTTCATCCAGCAAGTTATGCATGGCGGTGAACGCCCGACCCGCAGTTTTGGCGTCGTACATCATCTTGCCCGGCACATTGGCGTGGGGGTCAGTGAACGAATGCACTGCGCCGCCATAGCTGGTCAGTTGCCAGTCCACACCCGCCGCGTTCATCTCCGCCTCAAACGCTGGTAGCTGCTCGCTGGGGACCAACGGGTCAGACGCGCCGTGCAACACCAGCACCGAGCCCTTGATGCTCTGGGCATCGATAGGGTTAGGTGTGTCCAGGGTGCCGTGGAATGACACCGCAGCTTGCAACGGTGCACCGCTGCGTGCCAGTTCCAGTGAACAGCACCCGCCAAAACAGAAACCAAAGGTTGCCAGCTTGTTGCTGTCGACCTGGGCCAGGCCCTGATTTTTCAGCATGTCATACGCTGCCCACATACGCTTGCGCAGCAAGGCACGGTCATTCTTGAGCGGCATCATCGCCGCACCGGCCTCGTCGGCGTTGCCGGGCCGGGTGCCCTGGCCATACAAATCGGCGATCAGTACCACATAACCCTGTTCTGCCACCGACTTGGCAATCTCTTCGGCGCCTGCGCTGATGCCCATCCAGTTGGGCGCCATCAGCAAACCCGGCAACGGGTCTTCACGGCTCGGATCAAAGGCCAAACGGCCTTCGTAAGGTTGGCCGTCGATTTGATAAGCCACAGAGCTGACCGAAATGGATTTCATCAAAAACTCCTGAATTTGAAACAAAAAAAACCCGCCGAAGCGGGTTTTTATAGCGCGGTTAGACCGACAACTCTACTAACAATTTGTTTAGCCGACGGACATAGGCCGCAGGGTCTTTCAAACTGTCACCGGCTGCCAGGGCTGCCTGATCGAAGAGGATGTGCGACAGGTCGCCAAAACGCTCTTCACTCTGCTCTGCATCGAGTTTCTCGATCAGCGGGTGAGCCGGGTTGAACTCGAAGATAGGCTTGGACTCAGGCACTTTCTGACCGCTGGCTTCGAGGATCTGACGCATTTGCATGCCCAGATCCTGCTCACCAATGGCAAGAATCGCCGGGGAATCAGTCAGACGATGCGACACGCGCACTTCGCTGACGCTCTCGCCCAAGGCAGCCTTGATGCGCTCAACCAGACCTTCTTTAGCCTTGGCCACTTCTTCTGCCGCTTTCTTGTCCTCTTCCGAGTCCAGATTGCCCAGGTCGAGGTCACCACGGGCCACGTCGACAAAGCTCTTGCCGTCGAAGTCGCTGAGGTAGCTCATCAGCCACTCGTCGATGCGGTCGGTCAGCAGCAGGACTTCGATGCCTTTTTTGCGGAAGACTTCGAGGTGCGGGCTGTTTTTAACCTGCGCGTAGGTTTCGCCGGTCAGGTAGTAAATTTTGTCCTGACCTTCCTTGGCGCGGGCCAGGTAGTCGGTCAAGGAAACATTCTGTTCGCCGTCGTCGCCGTGGGTCGAAGCAAAACGCAGCAGACCGGCGATTTTTTCCTTGTTGGCGAAATCTTCGGCCGGACCTTCTTTCATCACCTGGCCGAAGTTTTTCCAGAAGCCCTGATATTTCTCAGGCTCGTTCTTCGCCAGTTTTTCCAGCATGTCGAGTACACGCTTGGTCAGCGCCGTCTTCATCGAGTCGATGATCGGGTCTTTTTGCAGGATTTCCCGCGACACGTTCAGCGACAGGTCGTTGGAGTCGATCACGCCCTTGATAAAGCGCAGGTACAGCGGCAGGAACGACTCGGCCTGATCCATCACGAAGACACGCTGCACATACAGCTTCAGGCCTTTAGGCGCTTCACGCTGGTACAGATCAAACGGTGCACGGGCCGGAACGTAGAGCAGCGAGCTGTATTCGAGCTTGCCCTCAACCTTGTTGTGGCTCCAGGCCAGCGGGTTCTCGTAGTCATGGGCAATGTGCTTGTAGAACTCCTGATATTCCTCGTCCTTTACTTCAGTACGAGGACGGGTCCACAGAGCACTGGCACGGTTGACGGTTTCCCATTCCAGTGCAGGCGCTTCTTCGCCTTCGGCAACGGTCTGCTCTTTAGGCAGTTCGATAGGCAGGGCGATATGGTCGGAGTACTTCTTGATGATGTTGCGCAGGCGCCAGCCGTCAGCGAATTCGGATTCGCCAGGCTTGAGGTGCAGCACGATTTTGGTGCCGCGGTCGGCCTTCTCGACGGTGGCCACTTCAAACTCGCCTTCGCCCTTCGAAGACCAGTGCACGCCCTCGCTTGCCGGGGTACCGGCACGGCGGCTGTACACGTCAACCTTGTCGGCAACGATAAAGGCCGAGTAGAAACCCACGCCGAACTGACCGATCAGGTGCGAATCTTTTTTCTGGTCGCCGGTGAGGTTTTTCATGAAGTCGGCAGTGCCGGACTTGGCGATCGTACCCAGGTGGGTGATCACGTCATCGCGGTTCATGCCGATACCGTTGTCTTCGAGGGTGACGGTGTTGGCGTCTTTGTCGAAGCTCACACGGATTTTAAGCTCGGCACCGCCCTCCAGCAGATCTGGCTTGGACAGTGCTTCAAAACGTAATTTGTCGACAGCATCAGAGGCGTTCGAGATCAGTTCGCGAAGGAAGATTTCCTTGTTGGAGTACAGCGAATGGATCATGAGGTGCAGCAGTTGCTTGACCTCGGTCTGGAAGCCCAGGGTTTCTTTTTGAGTTTCCACGCTCATTGTTATCAAACTCCGATTGGATGGCAGTGGCCACGCCCGTAAGGGTTAGCGGCGGGATGTGATGAAAGTTGGGGCCAATGATGCAAATTTCAAGGGCCGAACCAGTGGCTCAAGTTTTTTACCAATAGTTTCCGCCCGCGCTGCTTTACTTATATATGTGTTCGAGCATGGAACTTAAGCCATCAGCCCATGCTCAAACGCCCCGTAGATCTACTCATAAGGAGAAACACCCCATGCGTAATACTTTTGCTGTTGCCTTGATGCTGGCTGCTTCGCTTGGCCTGGCTGCCTGCGACAAAAAATCCGAAGACAAAGCCCAGGACGCTGCCCAGCACTCTGAGCAAGCGCAAGAAAAAATGTCTGAAGCACAAGACAAAGTAAACGACGCGGCCAAAGAAAACGCCGAAGCTGCAAAAGCACAAGCCGAGTCCAATAAAGCCGCTGCTGAAGAAGCCGGCCAGACTGCTCCGGTTGCACCTGCGGCAACTCCAGAAAGCAAGTAACACGACTTTCTGCGATATTAAACCAAGCCCGCCAAGTGCGGGCTTTGTTGTATCTGAACGTTAATGGCTAGTGTTTGCATGCTTGAACACACGCCCATTAAAAAAGCCCTGCATCCATTAAGATGCAGGGCTTTTTTATTGACTCGGCAACGCTTTTGGCGAACCGGATAATTACGCCATTGCTTCAACTCGTTTGCCCAGCAGACGGTCGCAGATTACTGCGCCCAGCAGGGTCACAAGACTAGGCACCAGCCACGCCAGGCCCTGCTCGCTAAATGGCATATTGGCCAATTGGGCCGGAATCCACTCACCGAGGCCAGCACCTTTAAGCGCGTCGATCGAGCCAAAGAAGAACGACACCAGCATGACCGGACCAACGATCCGGCTCTGGGCATTCCACAGGCCTTTGCAGAAACTCAGCGCCACCAACACGATGCAAGGCGGGTAGATCGCCGTCAGCAACGGGATGGAAAACGCAATCAACTGGGTCAAGCCAAGGTTCGACACGGCCAGCGAAAACAGTGCAAGGATGATCACCAGCGTCTTGTAAGACAGTGGCAGCACAGTACTGAAGTATTCAGCGCAGGCACAGGTCAGGCCAACGGCCGTTACCAGGCAAGCCAGTGCAATCAGTACGGCAAGGAAACCGCTGCCCAGCGAACCGAAGGTGTGTTGTACATAGGCGTGCAGTACCGCCGCACCATTGGTTGCACCCGCCGCCACTTCATGGCTGCCCGCACCCAGGCGGAACAGACTGATGTAGACCAGCGCCAGGCCGACACCGGCGATCAGGCCGGCAATGATGGCGTAGCGGGTAATCAGCTTGGGTGATTCAACACCACGGGAACGGATGGCATTCACGATCACGATACCGAACACCAGCGCACCCAGGGTATCCATGGTCAAGTAGCCATTGATAAAACCCTGGGAGAACGGTGCGGCCACGTACTCGGGGGTCGCGACGCCAACATCACCTGCAGGCAAGGCAACGGCAGCAATGCCGAGAATGGCCAGGGCGATGATCTTCAACGGAGCAAGGAAGCGCCCTACCGTGTCCAGCAGGCGACCCGGGTACAACGACACGAAAAACACGATCAGGAAGTACACCGAGCTGTACAGAAACAGCGCCAGTGGGCTTTCACCGGTCAAAGGTGCCAGGCCGACTTCAAAGGATACGGTGGCGGTACGCGGGGTCGCGAACAACGGGCCAACAGCCAGATAGGCCACGGCTGCCAACAAGCCCCCGGCGATCTTGCCGATCGGGCTGCTCAGCGCGTCCATGCCGCCACCGACCTTGGCCAGGGCAAT
Organism: Pseudomonas sp. FSL R10-0056; assembly: GCF_009600105.1. Lineage (NCBI taxonomy): Bacteria > Pseudomonadati > Pseudomonadota > Gammaproteobacteria > Pseudomonadales > Pseudomonadaceae > Pseudomonas > Pseudomonas sp. FSL R10-0056. The sequence continues at coordinate 54,921 of NZ_WIWL01000150.1, read as the reverse complement.
AACGGTGACTACCGGCAGACCGACTGCGGTGATCAGGAAGCCCAATGCAGCCATCCAGACGTTAGGTCCGGCCTGCAGGCCAACGATTGGCGGGAAAATGATGTTGCCTGCCCCAACGAACAGGGCAAAAGTCATAAACCCAAGTGCCAGGATGTCCTGGCCTTTCAATACTTTCATTACGGAAATACCACACTACTGAATCGGGATTTAGAGGGGAATTTCCCGTGCGGATGTGGGAAATGCTGTCGATCCGTATAAGACCAACCCTTCTAGCGCGTGGCTTCCTTTTGGGATGCACACGCAGAACTGCGGAATGCTGGCAAGATTACCGAGTTTTTTCCTACAGCGCACTGTTAGAGGGCGGACTGTCCGATGAACGAACGCAGTTGTCGCCTGGACGACATCGAAAAATGCTTTGGTGTGGTTTTGCCTGCCCTGGATAGCTCAAAACCGCACGTTGTGGGAGCGGGCTTGCCCGCGATGGTAACGACGCGATTTATCTGAATGACCGCGGCGCCTGCATCGCGAGCAAGCCCGCTCCCACAAGGGTTTTGCTTGACCCCAAACGCACAAAGGCCACCCGAAGGTGGCCTTTGCCTGGTAGAGCAGTCAGTTAAGCGCGAGGCTTACTTCATTGCCCAGCCAGTCAGCTCGGACAGAGCCTTGCCGATGTCTGCCAGCGAACGCACGGTTTTTACGCCTGCGTCTTCCAGGGCAGCAAACTTCTCGTCTGCAGTACCCTTGCCGCCAGAGATGATTGCGCCTGCGTGGCCCATGCGCTTGCCTGGAGGGGCAGTCACACCAGCGATGTAGGAAACAACCGGCTTGGTCACGTTTGCCTTGATGTAGGCAGCCGCTTCTTCTTCAGCCGAACCGCCGATCTCACCGATCATGACGATCGCTTCGGTCTTCGGGTCTTCCTGGAACAGCTTCAGGATGTCGATGAAGTTGGAACCAGGGATCGGGTCACCACCGATGCCTACGCAAGTCGACTGGCCGAAACCGGCGTCAGTGGTTTGCTTTACAGCTTCGTAAGTCAGGGTGCCGGAACGCGACACGATGCCTACTTTGCCTGGCAAGTGAATGTGACCTGGCATGATGCCGATCTTGCATTCGCCTGGCGTGATAACGCCCGGGCAGTTAGGGCCGATCAGGGTAACACCCAGTTCGTCGCACTTAACTTTGCAGTCCAGCATGTCCAGGGTAGGAATGCCTTCAGTGATGCACACGATCAGCTTGATGCCGCCGAACGCTGCTTCAAGGATCGAGTCCTTGCAGAAAGGAGCCGGTACGTAGATAACGCTGGCGGTTGCGCCAGTTGCTTCTACGGCTTCTTTCACGGTGTTGAAAACAGGCAGGTCCAGGTGAGTGGTGCCGCCTTTGCCCGGAGTAACGCCACCAACCATCTTGGTGCCGTATTCGATGGCTTGCTGGGTGTGGAAGCTGCCCTGCGAACCGGTGATGCCCTGGCAGATAACTTTGGTGTCTTTATTGATCAGGACGCTCATTACTTGCCCTCCGCAGCTTTAACAACTTGTTGAGCAGCGTCGGTCAAGCTGGTAGCAGCGATGATGTTCAAACCGCTTTCTGCCAGTACTTTAGCGCCCAGATCAGCGTTGTTGCCTTCAAGGCGCACAACTACCGGGATTTTCACGCCGACTTCTTTCACTGCACCGATGATGCCTTCGGCAATCATGTCGCAACGAACGATGCCGCCGAAGATGTTAACCAGCACTGCTGCGACATTGCTGTCGGACAGGATGATTTTGAACGCTTCGGTAACGCGTTCTTTGGTAGCACCACCGCCAACGTCGAGGAAGTTGGCTGGCTTGCCGCCATGCAGGTTAACGATGTCCATGGTGCCCATGGCCAGACCAGCGCCGTTAACCATGCAGCCGATGTTGCCTTCCAGCGCTACGTAGTTCAGTTCGAACTTGGCAGCGTGCGCTTCGCGCGGATCGTCTTGCGACGGATCGTGGAAAGTTTTCAGCTTAGGCTGACGGTACATGGCGTTTGCGTCGATGTTGATTTTGGCATCGAGGCAGTGCAGATCGCCGTCAGTCTTGATAACCAGCGGGTTCACTTCCAGCAGGGCCAGATCGTGATCCTTGAACAGTTTGGCCAGACCTACGAAGATCTTGGCGAACTGAGCAACTTGCTTGCCTTCCAGACCCAGCTGGAAAGCCAACTCGCGACCCTGGAATGGCTGTGCGCCAACCAGTGGATCGATCGTTGCTTTCAGAATTTTTTCTGGAGTGTCGTGAGCGATTTTCTCGATGTCCACGCCACCTTCGGTGGAAGCCATGAACACGATACGACGGCTCGAACGGTCAACGACAGCGCCCAGGTACAGCTCTTTAGCGATATCAGTGCACGACTCAACCAGGATCTTGGTGACCGGCTGACCATTGGCGTCAGTCTGGTAAGTCACCAGACGCTTGCCCAACCACTGTTGTGCGAATGCTTTAGCGTCTTCTTTGCTGCGAACCAGCTTAACGCCGCCCGCTTTACCGCGACCACCTGCGTGAACCTGGGCTTTTACAACCCATTCGGTCCCACCGATTTTGTCGCAAGCTTCTGCGGCTGCTTCCGGGGTGTCTACTGCATAACCCTTGGATACTGGCAGGCCGTATTCAGCGAACAGCTGCTTACCCTGATACTCGTGAAGATTCATGCTTTTTACCGTCTTCGTTAGGTACTGCGCATTCGGCGCTGCACTACTATTAGTGCCGCACCACCTGTGACTGCTGCTTGTGCTGTTTCAACAAACCCGACATCCGCTTGAGCGGAGCCGGGCCCGGTTAAAACAAGACAAGACTGCGTCCGGCGGAAGTTCCGCGGTGAGGCTTGCTAGCAAGGCTCACGACGGGCAAACCGCCGTGGTTTCTTATTGTCTGGTCTTAACGTTTCTTACGGTTGGCAATGTGGATGGCGCCGCCATTCACAGCCAGTGCTGCTTCGTGCAATGCTTCGGACAGGGTCGGATGGGAGAAAACCATCATGCCCAGATCTTCAGCGCTGGTGCCGAATTCCATACCGATCGCGCCCTGCTGTACCAGCTCTGCAGCGCTCGGGCCAATCACGTGGACGCCCAGTACGCGGTCAGTTTTGGCATCAGCAATGACTTTGACAAAGCCACCGGTGTCGTTTGCTGCCATGGCACGGCCACTGGCGGCGAACGGGAAGGTGCCGACGTTAACCTCAACGCCTTCAGCTTTCAAGGCCTGCTCGGTTTTACCAACCCACGCGATCTCCGGGTGAGTGTAAATAACCGATGGAATCAGGTCGTAGTTCATCTCGGTCTTGTGACCTTTGATGCGCTCGACAACCATGATGCCTTCTTCAGAAGCCTTGTGTGCCAGCATCATGCCGCGAACCACGTCACCAATGGCGAATACGCCCGGTACGCTGGTTGCGCAATGATCGTCAACAAACACGAAACCGCGCTCGTCGATGGTCACGCCGCTGTCAGCTGCCAGCAACTCGGTAGTCACCGGACGGCGACCCACGGCTACGATCAGCTTGTCGAAGGTGATGGTCTGTTCGCCGTTGGCGTCGGTGTAGGTCACAACGACTTCTTCGCCGTTGACCTTGGAACCGGTGACGCGAGCGCCCAGCTTGATGTCCAGACCTTGTTTGGTCAGGGTTTTGTAGGCTTCTTTCGAAACGGCAGCGTCAGCAGCCATCAAGAAGGTGTCCAGGGCTTCCAGAACAGTCACTTCAGCGCCCAGACGGGACCATACCGAACCCAGTTCCAGACCGATCACGCCAGCGCCGATAACGCCCAGACGTTTTGGCACGGACTGGAATTCCAGGGCGCCGGTCGAATCAACGATCACGTTGTTGTCGACTGGAGCAGGTGGAATGTCGATCGGACGCGAGCCCGAAGCCAGAATCACGTTCTCGGCTTCGATTATTTCAACGCTACCGTCTGGCTTGGTCAGTTCAACACGCTTGCCGGCCAGCAGTTTGCCGTGGCCTTGCAGGGAAGTAACGCCGTTGGCCTTGAACAGGGTCGCAACGCCGGAAGTCAGACCTTTAACGATGTTGGCTTTACGGCCAACCATCGCAGCAACGTCCATCTTCACTTCACCGGTGGTGATGCCGTGGATGGCGAATGCATCCTTGGCCTCGTGGTACTTCCAGGAGCTGTCCAGCAGCGCCTTGGATGGAATGCAGCCAACGTTCAGGCAAGTACCGCCCAGCGCCAGTTTGCCTTCCTTGTCGGTGTATTTTTCGATGCAAGCAGTCGAAAGGCCCAGTTGCGCGGCCTTGATGGCTGCAACATAGCCGCCAGGGCCCGCACCAATCACTACAACGTCAAATTTCTGAGACATGAAAATAGATCCTCTATTAGCTACAAGCTGTCAGCAGCAAGCTGCAAGCCAAAGCCAGACTGCTTTTTCCCGCAGCCTGGCACCTGAAACTTGCAGCAGCTTCTATTAGATATCCAGCAGCAGACGAGCCGGGTCTTCCAGCAGGTTTTTGATTGCTACCAGGAAACTTACAGCTTCTTTGCCATCGATCAAGCGGTGATCGTAAGACAGAGCCAAATACATCATCGGACGGATAACTACCTGACCGTTGACTGCCATTGGACGCTGAAGGATGTTGTGCATGCCCAGGATCGCGGCTTGCGGCGGGTTAACGATCGGGGTCGACATCATCGAACCGAAAGTACCACCGTTGGTGATAGTGAAAGTACCACCGGTCATTTCGTCGATCGACAGTTTGCCGTCACGGGCTTTTTTACCGTAGGCAGCGATGCCGCCTTCGATTTCAGCCAGGCTCATCAGTTCGGCGTTACGCAGAACCGGAACCACCAGACCACGGTCGCTGGAAACAGCTACACCGATGTCGGCGAAGCCGTGGTAAACGATGTCGGAACCGTCGATCGAGGCGTTAACGGCCGGGAAGCGTTTCAGTGCTTCGGTAGCTGCTTTCACGAAGAACGACATGAAGCCCAGGCGTACGCCGTTGTGGGACTTCTCGAACAGATCCTTGTACTTCGAACGCAGTGCCATGATTTCAGTCATGTCCACTTCGTTGAAAGTGGTCAGCATCGCCATGTTCGACTGAGCTTCAACCAGACGCTTGGCCACGGTGGCACGAACGCGGGTCATCGGAACGCGTTTTTCTACGCGGTCGCCAGCAGCGAATACCGGAGCGGCAGCGGCAGGTGCAGCGGCCTTGGCCGGCGCAGCAGCAGGAGCGGCTTTTTTGGCAGCTACCGCAGCAACTACGTCTTCCTTGGTCACACGACCGCCTTTGCCAGTACCGGCAACGGAAGCGATGTTGATACCGTTTTCTTCAGCGATCTTGCGTGCAGCCGGAGCAGCAACAGGATCGTCTTCGCCATCGGCAGCAGGAGCAGCAGCCTGGGCGGCCGGTGCAGCGGCAGCAGCAGGAGCGGCAGCAGCAGCGCCGCCTTCAACGATGGAGCCCAGCACTTCGTCGGACAGAACGGTGTCGCCTTCGTTCTTGACGATAGCGCCCAGCACGCCGTCAGCAGTGGCCAGTACTTCCAGCACTACCTTGTCGGTTTCGATGTCGACAATCAGGTCGTCGCGCTTTACAGCGTCGCCCGGTTGCTTGTGCCAGGTGGCAACGGTGCCATCGGCAACCGATTCCGGAAATGTTGGGGCTTTGATCTCGATAGCCATGTTCTTTGGTTCCTTAAATTCGGTTTCAGTGCGCGAAGGCGTTAAACAGTGAACGCGTCTTGCAACAGTTTTGCCTGTTGCTCAGCGTGCATCGATGCGTAACCACAAGCAGGTGCAGCAGAAGCGTCACGGCCCGCGTACTCGAGTACGAGCGACTTGTCGTGACCGCTGATGATGCGGCGCATGTGATGCTGGCTGCAGTACCAGGCACCCTGGTTCATCGGCTCTTCCTGACACCAGACAATATGCTTGGCGTTTTTGTACGGAGCCAGGACTTCAATCAAGTCGTCCTCAGGGAACGGGTACAGCTGCTCAAGACGCACGATAGCGATGTCATCACGACCTTCGGCACGGCGTTTTTCCAACAGGTCGTAGTAGACCTTGCCGCTACACAGCACGATGCGACCGACGTTCGCCGGATCCTGCGCATCGATTTCCGGAATAACGGTCTGGAACGAACCTTCGGCCAGATCTTCCAGGGTCGAGATTGCCAGTTTGTGACGCAGCAACGACTTCGGTGTCAGGACGATCAGCGGCTTGCGCAGCGGACGGATAACCTGACGGCGCAACAGATGGTAGATCTGTGCCGGAGTGGTCGGTACGCACACCTGAATGTTGTGCTCGGCACACAATTGCAGGTAACGCTCAAGACGTGCAGAGGAGTGCTCCGGGCCCTGACCTTCATAACCGTGTGGCAGCAGCATGGTCAGACCGCACAGACGGCCCCACTTGTGCTCACCGCTGGTGATGAACTGGTCGATTACAACCTGGGCGCCGTTGGCGAAGTCGCCGAACTGGGCTTCCCAGATCACCAGCGCGTTAGGCGTGGTGGTGGAATAGCCGTATTCGAACGCCAGGACCGCTTCCTCGGACAGCAGCGAGTCGTACAGGTCAAAGCGAGGCTGACCTTCGAACAGGTGCTTCAGGGGAATATAGGTGCCAGCATCTTTCTGGTTGTGCAACACGGCGTGACGGTGCGAGAACGTACCGCGACCAATGTCCTGACCGGTCATGCGAATCGGGTGACCTTCGAACTGCAGGGTTGCATATGCCATGGTTTCGGCATAACCCCAGTTGATCGGCAGGCCGCCGGCTTGCATTTTTTGACGATCTTCGTAGATCTTCGCAACCTGGCGCTGAACCACAAAGCCTTCTGGAATTTCCAGCAGCTTGGCAGACAGTTCTTGCAGGGTTTTCAGATCGAAACGGGTGTCGTGACGCGCAGTCCAGGCGTGGCCCAGATACGGACGCCAGTCCACGAACAGCTCTTTGTTCGGTTCCTTGACCAGACTTTTCACAACATGCAGGCCGTTGTCCAGCGCGTTGCGGTATTCGTCGATCTTGGCCTGAACGCGTTCTGCGTCCACCACTTTCTCTTGTGTCAGGCGCTCGGCATACAGCTCACGGGTGGTGCGCTGCTTGGCGATCTGCTGATACATCAGCGGTTGGGTACCGTTTGGTTCATCGGCCTCGTTGTGACCGCGACGGCGGTAGCAGAACAGGTCGATCACGACGTCACGCTTGAACTGCATGCGGTAGTCGATAGCCAGCTGAGTCACGAACAATACGGCTTCCGGATCATCACCATTGACATGGAGGATCGGCGCCTGAATCATTTTCGCGACGTCAGTGCAGTACTCGGTAGAACGGGAGTCTTCCGGATTGCTGATGGTGAAGCCGACCTGGTTGTTGATCACCAGGTGAACCGTACCGCCAGTCTTGAAGCCGCGAGTCTGCGACATCTGGAAGGTTTCCATGACCACGCCCTGACCTGCGAAGGCAGCATCACCGTGGATGGAAATTGGCAGTACCTTTTCGCCGGTGCTGTCGTTACGACGGTCCTGGCGAGCGCGTACAGACCCTTCAACCACTGGAGAAACGATTTCCAGGTGGGAGGGGTTAAACGCCATTGCCAGGTGAACTTCACCACCGGCAGTCATGACGTTGGAGGAGAAGCCCTGGTGGTATTTAACGTCACCGGAACCCAACTCGATCTTTTTCTTGCCTTCGAACTCGTCGAACAGCTCGCGCGGGTTCTTGCCGAAGGTGTTCACCAATACGTTCAGGCGACCACGGTGGGCCATGCCGATAACGATTTCCTTGGTGCCGTAGTTGCCCGAACGCTGGATCAGCTCGTCCAGCAAAGGAATCAGGCTTTCGCCGCCTTCCAGGCCGAAACGCTTGGTGCCCGGGTATTTGGTCCCCAGGTACTTTTCCAGACCTTCAGCAGCAGTCACGCGCTCAAGCAGATGGCTTTTGACTTCAGCCGAGTAAGTCGGGCGGCCGCGTACGCTTTCGAGGCGCTGTTCAAACCAGTGGCGCTGCTCGGAATCGACGATGTGCGTGAACTCTGCGCCAATGGTGCGGCAATATGTCTGCTGCAACGCTTCGAGAATTTCGCGTAGGCTCGCTTCCTCTTTGCCGATATACAGGTCGCCGGCACGGAAGGTCGTATCAAGATCGGCATTGGTCAAGCCGTAATGATTGATCGACAGGTCTGCAGGTGCAGAACGCTGCCACAGCCCCAGCGGATCAAGCTGGGCTGCCTGGTGGCCGCGCATCCGATAGGCCTGGATCAATCGCAGCACTTCAACCTGCTTCTTCTCGTGCTCACTGCTCACGCTCCCGGCAGAAACCGGTTGAGCGCGGCGCTGGTTCTTTGCCAGCAGCACGAAATGGTCGCGGATTGTGGAGTGCGAAACATCGTTGGCAGAGTTGCCTTCAACAGGCAACGTCTGAAATTTGGTGCGCCATTCTTCTGGCACAGCGTTAGGGTCGTGCAGGTAGAGCTCATAGAGCTCTTCCACATAGGCAGCGTTACCACCTGAAAGATAGCCGCTGTTCCACATGCGCTGCATCACGCTTTCTTGCATGCTTGGTCACCCTCGGTTAGGGGACACCATCGACGAGAACACCAGAGCATGCTTGAGAAAGTCCGAATACAGCGACTAAAACAAGCCACTTAGGATCACGCTGATAGTCCGGGTACCAGCCCGGATGCCCCTGCTGGTCTCATTTCTTCAAAATAAGAGCCGCAGCTTTATGAGCTGTTGCTCAGGTTAAAACTACGGCGCCGGTTGAAGCCTGCGCCGTAGCATCTACGGTTATAGCGGTGCTGCGGTACTGCTTTGGATCACACGCCGCTTTGCAGCAGCATGCTACGCACGTGACCGATGGCCTTAGTCGGGTTCAGGCCCTTCGGACACACGTTTACGCAGTTCATGATCCCGCGGCAGCGGAATACGCTGAACGGGTCATCCAGCGAAGCCAGGCGCTCACTGGTCTTGGTGTCACGGCTGTCAGCCAGGAAACGATAGGCTTGCAGCAGTGCAGCAGGGCCCAGGAACTTGTCCGGGTTCCACCAGAAGGACGGGCACGAGGTCGAGCAGCAAGCGCACAGGATGCACTCGTACAGACCGTCGAGCTTTTCACGCTCTTCTGGTGATTGCAGACGTTCGATGGCCGGAGCCGGCGTGTCGTTCTGCAGGAACGGCTTAACTTTCTCGTATTGCTTGTAGAAGATGCTCATATCGACGACCAGGTCACGGATAACCGGCAAACCTGGCAGTGGACGAACGATCAGCTTGTTGCCTTTAACGACAGCGGACAGCGGCGTTACACACGCCAGGCCGTTCTTGCCGTTGATGTTCATGCCGTCGGAGCCGCAAACGCCCTCACGGCAAGAGCGACGATAGGAGAAACCCTCGTCCTGCTCTTTGATCAGGGCCAGTACGTCCAGCACCATCAGGTCTTTACCGTTGGTATTGACCTCGAATTCCTGCATGAACGGAGCGGCGTCCTGATCAGGGTTGTAACGATAAACACTGACTTTCAACATATCGGCCACCCTTAGTAAGTACGAACCATTGGCTCGAAGGTCGGAACGGTTTTCGGCGAGAAGTTCACCGCACGCTTGGCTACGCGCTTGTCACCCGGGAAGTACAGGGTGTGGCACAGCCAGTTAACGTCGTCACGATCTTCGAAGTCTTCACGGGCGTGAGCACCGCGCGATTCCTTACGAACTTCAGCAGCGATTGCAGTCGCTTCAGCCACTTCGAGCAGGTTTTGCAGCTCAAGGGCTTCGATACGGGCCGTGTTGAACGCCTGGCTCTTATCGTTGATTTTCACGTTGGCGATGCGCTTGCGCAGATCAGCCAGCTGGGCAATACCCTTCTGCATGTATTCGCCGGTACGGAATACACCGAAGTAGTTCTGCATGCAGCTTTGCAGCTCTTTACGCAGGGTTGCCACGTCTTCGCCGTCGGTACGCGAGTTCAGGCCGTCCAGACGTGCCAGGGCAGCGTCGATGTCGGACTGGCGTGGACGAGCGTAATCAACGCCTTCTTTAAGGGTCTGTTCAAGGAACAGGCCGGCAGCACGACCGAATACCACCAGGTCGAGCAGCGAGTTGCCGCCCAGACGGTTAGCACCGTGTACGGATACGCAAGCCACTTCACCTACTGCAAACAGGCCAGGGATGATCTGGTCGTTGCCGTCGGCGTCCTGAGTGATCGCCTGACCATGAATGTTGGTGGCAACGCCGCCCATCATATAGTGGCAAGTCGGAACCACTGGAACCGGAGCCAATACCGGGTCAACGTGTGCGAACGTTTTCGACAGTTCGCAGATACCTGGCAGACGGCTGTGCAGCACTTCTTCACCGAGGTGATCGAGCTTCAGCATTACGTGGTCGCCATCAGGACCGCAACCGTTGCCCGCGATGATTTCCTTAACCATCGAGCGAGCAACAACGTCACGACCAGCAAGGTCTTTGGCGTTCGGAGCATAACGCTCCATGAAACGCTCGCCATGCTTGTTGATCAGGTAGCCACCTTCACCACGGCAACCTTCGGTAACCAGTACACCGGCGCCGGCAATACCGGTCGGGTGGAACTGCCACATTTCGATGTCCTGTACCGGCACGCCAGCACGCAGCGCCATGCCAATACCGTCGCCGGTGTTGATCAGGGCGTTGGTGGTGGACGAGTAGATACGGCCTGCACCGCCAGTCGCCAGTACGGTCGCGTTAGCGCGAACGTAAGAGGTTTCACCGGTTTCGATGCAGATAACGATCATGCCGACGAAATCGCCAGCCTCGTTCTTAACCAGATCGACACCGTAGTATTCGTTCAGGAATACAGTGCCGGCCTTGAGGTTGGCCTGGTACAGGGTGTGCAACAGCGCGTGACCGGTACGGTCGGCTGCAGCGCAAGTACGGGCAGCCTGGCCGCCTTTGCCGAAGTCCTTGGACTGACCGCCGAAAGGACGCTGGTAGATACGACCCTGTTCGGTACGGGAGAACGGCAGACCCATGTGCTCGAGCTCGAACACGGCTTCCGGACCTACGGAACACATGTATTCGATAGCGTCCTGGTCACCGATATAGTCGGAACCCTTGACGGTATCGTACATGTGCCAGCGCCAGTCATCGTTTGGATCTGCAGACGCGATCGCGCAGGTGATGCCACCCTGGGCCGATACGGTGTGCGAACGAGTCGGGAAAACCTTGGTGATTACAGCAGTCTTGTGACCGCCTTGAGCCAGCTGCAGAGCAGCGCGCATGCCGGCACCGCCGCCGCCAATGATGATGGCGTCGAACGAAAGTGTATTAACTGTGTTAGCCATGAATCAGATACCCCAAAGAATCTGCACACCCCAGACGAAGTAAGCGAACATTGCAACGCCGCAGACTGCCTGGAAGAGGAAACGTACTGCTGTTGCGGACTTGCCCAGCGCCATTGGCGTCAGGTAGTCGGTCGCGATGGTCCACATGCCGACCCAGGCGTGTGCGCCCAGAGCAACAAGGGCCAGCAGGCTGAAAATACGCATCCAGTTGCTTGCGAACAGCTCATGCCATTGGGCGTAGCCAATGCCAGGGTTCGCAACGAGGTACCCGATCAGGAAGATGAAATAAGCCGCTAGAACAACCGCAGACACACGTTGTGCCATCCAGTCATAGAGGCCCGAACGCGACAGGTTCGTAACGCTGGTTACCATATCCAAACTCCCGCCAGAACAATCATCACCACGGAAATGACGATTACGATTTTCGAGCCCAGTCGGCCGCCTTCAAGCGTCTCACCGATGCCCATGTCCATGATCAAGTGGCGCACACCGGCAACCAGGTGATACAGCAAGGCAGAGAGCAGGCCCCACGCAACGAATTTGGCCAGCGGACTGGTCAAGCATGCCTTCACCTCGGCATAACCTTCTTCGGAACTCAGGGATTTGCTCAATGCATAAAGCATGATGCCCAGGCCGAGAAAAAGAATGATGCCCGATACACGGTGCAGAAATGACGTAACGCCGGTGATGGGGAGTTTGATGGTCCTTAGGTCTAGGTTTACAGGTCGTTGGCTATTCACGGCTTTTTTCACACTGAAGAGCCCCTAACAATCAGGGCAAGTTTGTTGGGATGCGCACTGGTCAGGTACCCACCACCCGGGAGTGACGACCCCCATCTAAACAGGCCCAAAAGCCTCTGGCGGTCGGCTGCCGAGTATAGACAGTTAGGTTACTAATGACAACGCAAACACCCACCCCCTAATAGCGCATTGCGCTCTTGGCATAAAAGGCGTAAACGGCTGGGATATTCGCGAAAAAACGCTTCTCAAAGCCTTGTACAGCAAGACTTTAGGCAAATTGACATTCGAATTTATCTCACTATAGTGGTGCGGGCCCTGCGTGGGGGGTCTGTCTGATGATTTCAAGCATAAATAGGAGGCCACATGGCTGACAAAAAAGCGCAGTTGATCATCGAGGGCGCAGCCCCCGTCGAGCTGCCCATTTTAACTGGCACCGTGGGTCCCGATGTAATCGATGTGCGAGGCCTGACGGCCACGGGCCGATTCACATTTGACCCTGGCTTCATGTCGACCGCATCTTGCGAGTCGAAGATCACCTATATTGATGGTGACAACGGTATCCTGCTGCACCGCGGCTACCCGATCGAACAGCTGGCTGAACACTCTGACTACCTTGAGACCGCTTACCTGCTGCTGAACGGCGAACTGCCGACCGCAGAGCAGAAGGCTCAATTTGTCAGCACCGTGAAGAACCACACCATGGTTCACGAGCAGTTGAAGACTTTCTTCAACGGCTTCCGTCGTGACGCCCACCCGATGGCGGTCATGTGCGGTGTAGTCGGCGCCCTCTCGGCCTTCTACCACGACTCCCTGGACATCAATAACCCGCAGCATCGCGAAATTTCCGCGATCCGCCTGGTTGCCAAGATGCCGACGCTTGCAGCGATGGTTTACAAGTACTCCATGGGTCAACCCATGATGTACCCGCGTAACGACCTGACCTACGCCGAAAACTTCCTGCACATGATGTTCAACACGCCGTGCGAGATCAAACCGATCAGCCCGGTACTGGCCAAGGCAATGGACAAGATCTTTATCCTGCATGCCGACCACGAACAGAATGCGTCGACCTCTACCGTGCGCCTGGCGGGTTCTTCGGGTGCCAACCCGTTCGCCTGTATTGCTGCCGGTATCGCTGCACTGTGGGGCCCTGCCCACGGCGGCGCCAACGAAGCCGTGCTGACCATGCTCGACGAAATTGGCGATGTGTCCAACATCGACAAGTTCATCGCCAAGGCCAAGGACAAAAACGATCCGTTCAAGCTGATGGGCTTCGGTCACCGGGTTTACAAAAACCGTGACCCACGCGCCACTGTCATGAAAAAGACCTGCGACGAAGTTCTCAAGGAACTGGGCATCACCAACGATCCGCAACTCGAACTGGCCATGCGCCTGGAAGAGATCGCCCTGACCGACCCGTACTTCATCGAACGTTCGCTGTACCCGAACGTCGACTTCTACTCGGGGATCATCCTCAAGGCGATCGGCATTCCGACCAGCATGTTCACCGTGATCTTCGCCCTGTCCCGTACAGTGGGCTGGATCTCGCACTGGAAAGAAATGCTCTCCAGCCCGTACAAGATTGGCCGTCCGCGCCAGCTGTACACCGGCTACGAGCAGCGTGACATCACCAAGCTGGAAGACCGCAAGTAAGGCATATCCCACGATAGTGCCCTGATTGCAGACAATACGGCCTCTATTTATAGAGGCCGTATTTTTTTGTGTGTGCGTCTTGTAGCAGCTGCTACGGAACTTCGCACTTGCACAGCGAGAATAGGCACAAAAAAATCCCCCTGCCGTTCGACAGGGGGATTCGATTAAACATACTGTCTATTACGGATTAATGATCCACCGCACCGCTCGCCCCCAACCCCGTCTGCGAACGCACAAACTGCGGGAAGAACAACGCACGCTCCTTCTCTGCCGATTTGGACTTGTCCGTAATGGAGAAGAACCAGATACCCGCAAACGCGATGATCATGGAGAACAGCGCCGGGTACTCGTAAGGGAAGATGGCCTTTTCATGATGCAGGATCTGCACCCAGATGGTCGGGCCCAGGATCATCAGGCCAACCGCGCTTACCAGCCCCATCCAGCCGCCTATCATGGCGCCACGGGTGGTCAGGTTTTTCCAGTACATGGATAGCAGCAAGACCGGGAAGTTGCAGCTCGCAGCAATGGAGAACGCCAGGCCCACCATAAACGCGATGTTCTGGCTTTCAAACAAGATACCCAAGCCAATTGCCAGTACCGCCAATGCAATAGTGGTGATCTTCGAGACCCGAATCTCTTCCTTGTCGTTGGCCTTGCCCTTTTTGATCACGCTGGCATACAGGTCATGGGACACCGCAGAAGCGCCCGCCAGGGTCAGCCCCGCAACAACCGCCAGAATGGTGGCGAAAGCCACTGCCGAAATAAAGCCCAGGAACATGCTGCCGCCAACCGCGTCCGCAAGGTGCACAGCCGCCATGTTGTTACCACCCAGCAAGGCGCCAGCCGCGTCCTTGAAGTCCGGGTTGGTACTGACCAGGATGATTGCGCCAAAACCGATGATAAAGGTCAGGATATAGAAGTAGCCAATAAAGCCCGTTGCGTAGAACACGCTCTTGCGCGCTTCCTTGGCATCGCTCACGGTAAAGAAGCGCATCAGGATATGTGGCAGGCCAGCAGTACCGAACATCAGGGCCAAACCGAGGGAGAATGCAGAGATAGGATCTTTGACCAACCCGCCCGGGCTCATGATTGCTTCACCTTTAGGGTGAATCTTCACTGCTTCGGCGAACAGTGCGTTGAAGTCAAAGTTCACATGCTTCATGACCATCACGGCCATGAACGTGGCACCCGACAGCAACATGACCGCCTTGATGATCTGCACCCAGGTAGTTGCCAGCATGCCGCCGAACAACACATACATGCACATCAGGATACCTACCAGGATCACCGCAACGTGGTAGTCCAGACCAAACAACAACTGGATCAGCTTGCCGGCACCGACCATTTGCGCAATCAGGTAGAACGCTACCACCACCAGCGAACCACAGGCTGACAACGAGCGAATCTGGGTTTGCCCCAAGCGGTACGAGGCCACATCGGCAAAGGTGTATTTGCCCAGGTTGCGCAGACGCTCTGCAATCAGGAACAGAATGATGGGCCAGCCCACCAGAAAGCCGATCGAATAGATCAGGCCGTCATAGCCGGACGTGTATACCAGCGCGGAAATACCCAGAAAGGAGGCCGCCGACATATAGTCGCCGGCAATCGCCAGACCGTTCTGGAAACCGGTAATCTTGCCGCCAGCGGCATAGTAGTCGGCTGCCGACTTGTTACGTTTCGATGCCCAGTAAGTAATGCACAGGGTCGCACCCACAAAGACGACGAACATGATGATCGCCGAAATATTGAGCGGTTGTTTTTGCACTTCCCCAGTCAGGGCCTCCCCCGCCCAAACTGCCGGTGCAAGGGCTGTAGCGCCCAGCGTTGCCAATAAGCGCCCGATCATTGCCCAGCCTCCTTGAGAATTGCATTGTTCAGCTCATCAAACTCGCCATTGGCCCTGCGTACATAGATACCGGTCAGGATAAAGGCCGAAACAATCAGCCCCACACCAATCGGAATACCCCAGGTAATGGACGAATCGGGACTCAGCTTGGTCCCCATGATGTGTGACCCATAAGCAATTAACAGGATAAAAGCGGCATATAACCCGAGCATGATTGCCGAAAGAAGCCAGGCAAAACGCTCTCTCTTTTTTACCAGCTCCTTGAAGCGCGGGCTGTTTTGAATCGAGATATAAATGCTGTCGTTCATTATTTTTGTCCTCGCAGCACAGATGAGATGGAACGTTTTCACTATTAGGGCGGCGCAAATTCTATTCCAGACGACTTTAGTAGTAGAGCCTCTGATTTGCTGCAGCCCCCGGTTTACCTAGTCTGCAAGGACGATGACAACCATTGCCCCGCCCGAAAATGCAAAAACCGCCTGGCGAAAACACCAGGCGGTCTTGTGTACTGCGAGCTAGACGCTTCGCGATTATTTATCGGTCCACTGGGCAACACGCTCCGGGTGTTTGGCAACCCACTCTTTGGCCGCCACTTCAGGCTTGGCACCTTCTTGGATGGCCAGCATCACCTCACCAATTTCGTCTTTTGAATTCCAGGAAAACTTCTCCAGAAATGCCGCAACTTCCGGCGCTTTTTTATTCAGCTCCTTGCTGCCGATGCTGTTAACGGTTTCTGCGGCACCATAAACGCCTTTGGGATCTTCAAGAAAACGCAGTTTCCACTTGGCAAACATCCAGTGCGGCACCCAGCCGGTGACGGCAATCGGTTCGTTCTTGGCATAGGCACGCCCAAGCTCCGAGGTCATGGCCGCCCCGGAACTTGCCTGCAACTTGTAACCCTTGAGGTCGTAATCCTTGATGGCCTCATCGGTTTTAAGCATCACACCCGACCCGGCATCGATACCGACAATTTTGTTTTTAAACTCATCGCTGCCCTTCAAGTCAGCAATCGACTGTGCCTTTACATATTCAGGCACGATCAGGCCAATTTTTGCATCTTTGAAGTTGGGCCCGTAATCGACCACCTTGTCCTTGTTCTTGGTCCAATATTCGCCGTGGGTCACCGGCAACCAGGCGGACAACATGGCATCGAGTTTGCCCGTGGCCACCCCCTGCCACATGATGCCGGTGGCTACCGGCATCAATTTCACGTCATAACCCAGCTTCTGTTTAATCACCTCTGCTGCGACATGGGTGGTGGCCACGCTGTCGGACCAGCCATCCACATAACCTATATTCAGGGTCGGTTTGTTCTGCGCGCTCGCCAAACCCGCACTCATCGCCAGCACCAAGACTGCTCCTGCGCTCAAAATTCGTCGCATCTTCATCTTTGATTCCCCACAGTGCCGGGCCCGACGAGTGCCGGGCCACTTCAAGATTCCTGCAAGGCTTTACAGCCTCGTATCACTTGCTCCGGATAATCAACCGCGCCTGTTTAGCGTCCTGCTCTGACGACGACCCCCATACAACCAGCAGCGACATGGCGATCACAGCCAAATTGATGCGTGCGGACGCTGGACGGCCTGACTGACAAACATTAGATGTCAAAATCATACACAGGCGCTGCGCCTGCTCAATTGCAGGTAAGATGCGCGGCTTTGCTCCCATACGGCCCGACCATGTCTGCGACTGTCCGCTTCCCCGTGCTGCCTTATCTCCTTGCCTGCCTGCTGGGCGCATTTGCCATTGCCGGCTTCTGGTACGGCCTGGGCCAACCGGTGATATTGCCCGATACAGCAACACCGACCCATAAACTGCAATGTGCATCCTATACGCCGTTCGATAAGGACCAGTCGCCGTTCGACCAGCCTTTTGTGCCACGGGCAGAGCGTCTGGATGCCGATCTGGCGTTGCTGGCCACGCGCTTTCAATGCATCCGCACCTATTCCCAGGCGGGCCTTGAAGCTCTGCCCGAGCTGGCACGCAAACACGGGCTCAAGCTGATGGCAGGCGCCTGGGTCAGCCGCGACCCCGTGGCCACGGAGCAGGAAGTGCAAGCCCTGATCGCTTCAGCCAATGCCAACCCGGACGTGGTCAGCGCAGTGATAGTCGGTAACGAAGCCTTGCTGCGCAAGGAGGTCACTGCCCCGCAGCTGGTCCGGCTGATCGACAAGGTGAAAAGCCAGGTCAAGCAACCGGTGACGTATGCAGACGTTTGGGAGTTCTGGCTGCAACACCCGGAAATTGCCCCGGCCGTGGACTTTCTGACCATCCACCTGCTGCCTTACTGGGAAGATGACCCTGCCGGCATTGACCAGGCGGTACAACATGTAGCGCAGGTTCGCCAGGTATTCGGCAACAAGTTCGCCCCCAAAGATATCCTGATCGGCGAGACCGGCTGGCCCAGCGAAGGTCGCCAGCGGGAAACTGCCCAGCCAAGCCGGGTAAACGAAGCAAAATTCATTCGTGGATTTGTCACCCTGGCCGAACAAAACGGCTGGAAGTACAACCTGATCGAAGCCTTCGACCAACCCTGGAAGCGTGGCAGCGAGGGGGCGGTAGGCGGTTACTGGGGTTTGTTTGATGCCGATCGCCAGGACAAGGGTATCCTCGCCGGCCCGGTATCCAACCTGCCGCACTGGCCGGTCTGGCTGGGCTTTGGCGCCGTCCTGTTTGTGGGCACACTGCTGATTGGCGGCCGGGTCCGTACAAAACGCGCCGCTCTGACACTGCCAGCACTGGGTGCGATGGCGGGATGCAGCATCGTGGCATGGGCCGAGCTGGCGTCAGTCACCAGCCGCTTTGCTGGCGAGTGGCTATGGGCTGGCTTGCTGGTAGGCCTGAACCTGATCGTACTGACCCATGGTGCATTGGCCCTGGGCCAGAAAGACGGCTGGCGAGAACGCCTTTTCAATATGCTGGAGCGCCGTGCGGGCTGGTGGCTGGCAGCCGCCGGGTTTGCCGCAGCGGTGATGATGCTTGGGCTGGTGTTTGAACCGCGCTATCGAAGTTTCCCGAGTGCCGCCCTGCTCCTGCCTGCACTGGTTTATCTGCTACGCCCGGTGGGCGGCCCGCGCCGTGAGTTCGGCCTGCTGGCCTTGATCATCGGGGCAGGCATACCGGTGCAGCTGTACCGCGAAGGCCTGCACAATGAACAGGCCTGGATGTGGGCATTGGTCAGCGTACTGATGGTGATGGCGCTGTGGCGCAGTGTGCGCAAGCGCGCATGACACCTTTCTAGTGCAATCCCCCTGTGGGAGCGAGCCTGCTCGCGAAGGCCTCAAAGACCTTTCGCGAGCAGGCTCGCTCCCACAAATGTTTCAAACTCTTACTTCGCGGCCCGCACCAGGCGCAACCCGGCGATCACCACGGCAAACACTGCGAGGCTGGCGTTATACAACGCCAGTGCGGGCAGGCCGAACAGCAGGGCCAGCACCGCCAGTGCGCAGCCGACACGACCACGCACGCAAAAAGCAATAATCGACAGCACCAGCGCGACCCAGCCCAATACCCGGAAATGAATCAACAAGCCCAGGTTTGCCCGCAACTGGCATTCCCAGCGCGCAGCCTCTGCCACACAGGTCCCCACCCACTGCGAGTCCTCCATCAAGCCGTATCGCAGCCCATAACTGGCGAGCAACCATACAGGCAGAGCGATAAGCAGCAAGATCCACGGCAAACGAGGTCGCATAACAAACTCCGATAGGCAAAAACGGCGCCCAGCTTAATCCCCATCTACAGCTATACAAGCCTTGCAATCAGATATCTGTTAACTAAAGTCATTCAGCGTGTATCTTGAGTGACTTTTTGCCTGTTCGGGACTGTTTGGGGAATTATTTAGTGCCATTGACGGGCACTTCAGTACGAGCCTTGTGGTCATAGCCTGCGAAACTTTTGCGCATCTTATTTAGGGATAGCCTCCATGCTCCGTTCTCTGCCCTTCGCTGCCTTACTGGGCGGCCTTATCTTGAGTGCGTCCGCGCAGGCGGTCGATGTCGACCCCGCAACGTATGGCTACCCGATAACCAATCCGTTTGAAGCTACGATTGCCACCACTCCGCCGCAAATGCGCCCGCTGCTGCCCGACGAAGATGATATCAACCAGTCGGACTACACCCTCAACCTGCGCCCTGAACGTGAGCACATACTGCCGGCCAATTTCTGGGCGGTGAAAAAGCTCACTTACCGCATGGCCAAACAGGATCACCCGGCGCCATTGATGTTCCTGATTGCCGGCACCGGTGCTGCCTACGACAGCAGCCTCAACGAATACCTTAAAAAGCTCTTCTATCAGGAAGGCTATCACGTCGTTCAGCTGTCATCGCCCACCAGCTATGACTTCATGAGTTCGGCCTCGCGCCTGGCCACACCCGGCATCAGCCAGTACGACGCCGAGGATTTGTATCATGTGATGCAGGCTGTACGCGCCCAACAGGCCAAATTGCCCGTTACCGACTACTACCTCGCGGGTTATAGCCTGGGTGCGCTGGATGCTGCCTTTGTCAGCCACCTGGATGAAACACGCAAAAGCTTCAACTTCAAAAAAGTGTTGATGCTCAACCCGCCGGTCAATCTCTTTACCTCCATCAGCAACCTCGACAAGCTGGTGCAGACCGAGGTCAAAGGCATCAACAACTCCACCACGTTCTACGAACTGGTGCTGGGCAAGCTGACCCGCTACTTCCAGGATAAAGGCCGGGTCGACCTCAATGCGGCACTGGTGTATGACCTGCAAAACTCCAAGGAGCGCCTGACCAACGAGCAAATGGCCATGCTGATCGGCACGGTGTTTCGTTTCTCGTCAGCCGATATCGTGTTCACCTCGGACCTGATCAACCGCCGTGGCCTGATCACCCCGCCGAACTACCCGATCACCGAAGGCACCAGCCTGACACCTTTCCTCAAGCGTTCGCTGCAGTGTGACTTTGACTGCTACCTGACCGAGCAAGTGATCCCCATGTGGCGCGCCAAGACCGATGGCGGCAGCCTGCTGCAGTTGATCGATCAGGTCAGCCTGTACGCCCTGCAGGATTACCTGAAAAACAGCCCGAAGATTGCCGTCATGCATAACGCCGACGACATCATCCTGGGCCCTGGCGACCTCGGATTCCTGCGTAAAACCTTCGGTAATCGCCTGACGGTTTACCCCTATGGCGGCCATTGCGGCAACATCAATTACCGAGTCAACGCTGACGATATGCTGGAGTTCTTCCGTGGCTAAACAATTATTGCTTCTCGCCGCCCTGCTCGGCGCCGGCTTCGCCCAAGCCGACAACAGCAAAGCTCACACGGAACTGACCCCCGATGTCGACGGGTTTACCCAGCCGTTGAAACTGTTGAAGTTCAATCCGGGCCTGGATCAGCGTGAGTTCGAGCGCGCCACCATGAACGCTCTGAGCATCTATGACCCGCTGGAGCCGATCAATCGCAGGATCTACCATTTCAACTACCGCTTCGACCAGTGGGTGTTCCTCCCGGTGGTCAATGGCTATCGCTATGTCACGCCCAGTTTTTTGCGCACGGGTGTGAGCAACTTCTTCAACAACCTGGGGGATGTCCCCAACCTGTTCAACAGCCTGCTGCAGCTCAAGGGCCATCGCTCGATGGAAACCACAGGGCGCTTGTTGCTGAATACGACCATCGGCATCGGCGGGCTGTGGGATCCGGCCACAGCCATGGGCCTGCCCCGTCAAAGTGAAGACTTCGGCCAGACCCTGGGCTTTTATGGCGTACCCGGCGGTGCATACCTGATGCTGCCGATCCTTGGCCCGTCGAACCTGCGCGACACCACGGGCCTGGTGGTCGACTATGGCGTCAACCAGGAAATCAACTTCCTGAACGTGCCGCACGAGAGCACTCGCCATCCCGAGATCTGGGTGCTGGGCGCTGTCGACAAACGCTATACCACCAGCTTCCGTTATGGTCAGTTCGACTCGCCATTCGAATACGACAAGCTGCGTTACATCTACACCGAAGCGCGCAAATTGCAGATTGCCGAGTAAACCTGTAGCCGTTGCAACAGATTGCGATGGGTTGCGCAGCGACCCCGAGGAAGGGCCGGCGGCCCTTATCGCAGCCTGCGGCAGCGGCTACAAAAGCGAGCAGTTCAAACCCGCAAAAACTGGCACAGCGCATCGCGCTTGGCCATCGCATCGCGTCGCCCCAACTCGATCAACTCCCGACAATAACCCGCCTCGAACAGCAGGTAGCTGAGCACCCCTGCACCACTGGTTTTGGTCGCACCGGGGCCACGCAGGAACATGCGCAGCGCGGCCGGCAGCTCATGCCGATGGCGGGCCGCGATTTCGTCTATAGGCTGGCTCGGCGCAATCACCAGCACCTCCACGGGGGACAAACCGAGGTTGTCGGATTGCCTGGGCAGCAGGCGACTGAAGTGATTGAGCCGCTCAAGCAGCTCGATATCGCTTTCCAGGCTGTCGATAAACGTACTGTTGAGCATATGCCCGCCAATTTGCGCCAGCGTCGGTTGTTGAGCGTTGTAGTAGTGCGACTGGCCGGCCTGAAGGTCCGGCCCGCGCGGGTTGCCGCTCACCCCCACCACCAGCACCCGGTTGGCTCCCAGATGCAGCGCCGGACTGATTGGCGCCGACTGCCGCACTGCGCCATCGCCAAAATACTCTTCGCCGATTTTGACCGGGGCAAACAGAAGAGGGATGGCCGAACTGGCCAGCAGATGTTCAACCGTCAAAGCGGTGGGCATGCCGATGCGCCGATGGCGCAACCAGCCATTGATGGTGCCCTTGCCTTGATAAAAGGTCACCGCCTGACTGGAAGAATAGCCAAATGCAGTAACCGCGACAGCCCGCAGGTGATGCCCGGCAATCGCCTGTTCAACACCGGGGAAGTTGATCCTGTCCTGGAGCAGATCGCGCAAGGGCGAACTGTCGAGCAGCGCCACCGGCACATGCGAGCCTAGCCCGAGCAGACTGTGAGCAAAAAAACGCGTGGCCTGATGCAAAACCCCCGACCAGTCGCTGCGCAGCACGCGCCAGCTTTCAAAGCCCTGCCAGAACAGGGTCAGGTGCTCGACCGCGCGGGTGAAATCCATCGCCCCGCTAGCCAGGCTGACCGCATTGATCGCGCCCGCTGACGTCCCGACAATCACCGGGAACGGGTTGATGGCACCGGCAGGCAGCAACTCGGCAATCGCCGCCAGCACGCCGACCTGATAGGCCGCCCGCGCACCACCACCAGACAGTATCAGGCCCGTCACCGGCGCAACCGCAGTCACGCCAGTGCGGCCGCCTCAGCCGCGTTTGTCGTACAGTTTCGGCTCGCCGGGCGGGCGGGTCTTGAAGCGGCGATGGGCCCACAGATACTGCTCGGGGCATTCACGCACCGCCCGCTCAACCCATTGATTGATTCGCAGGCAATCAGCCTCATCGCTTTCTCCGGGGAAATCCCTCAGTGGCGGATGAATGACCAGCTTGTAACCACTGCCGTCGGCCAGTCTTTGTTGAGTAAAGGGCACAACCTGCGCTTTGCCCAGTTTGGCGAACTTGCTGGTGGCGGTAACGGTGGCCGCCTGGATGCCGAACAAAGGCACAAAGATGCTCTGCTTGGCGCCGTAGTCCTGGTCGGGCGCATACCAGATCGCCCGCCCTGAGCGCAGTAGCTTGAGCATGCCGCGCACGTCATCACGTTCGACAGCCAGCGAATCTACATTGTGCCGCTCACGGCCACGACGCTGGATAAAGTCGAACAGCGGGTTTTTATGTTCGCGGTACATGCCGTCGATGGTGTGTTGCTGACCCAGCAAGGCAGCGCCGATTTCCAGGGTGGTAAAGTGAAATGCCATCAGGATTACCCCCTTGCCTTCAAGCTGAGCCTGCTTCAGGTGCTCCAGCCCCTCGACATGGGCCAGCCTGGCCAGACGCGGTTTTGACCACCACCAGCTCATGGCCATTTCAAAGAAGGCGATACCGGTCGAGGCGAAGTTGTCCTTGAGCAACTGCTTGCGCTCGGCGCGGGTCTTTTCAGGGAAACACAATTCAAGGTTGCGCGTGGCAATACGTCGGCGATCACCGGCCACCCGATACATCAGGGCGCCGAGACCACGGCCGATACACAGTTGTACTTTATAAGGCAGTTGCACGACCAGCCACAGCACGCCGAGACCCAGCCATAGCAGCCAGAAACGCGGATGAAAAAAAGCGGCACGAAAACGCGGGCGATCCATTAATGATTCCGGACAGACACAAGGGTCGGCCATTCTACATCGTTAGACCCGGCTTGCGGCCTGCCGGCGTTCTCGTTATAAGTCTCAGCACTTTAAGTGACAAGTCGCGTTAAGCAACCATGAGCCAAACCGAATCGCTAGACCAAGCCCCCGTGTTCCAGCTTAAGGGCAGTATGCTCGCCATCACGGTGCTGGAACTTGCGCACAACAACCTTGAAGCCCTGGACCGCCAACTGGCCGCCAAAGTGGCCCAGGCCCCGAATTTTTTCAGCAATACCCCGCTGGTACTGGCGCTGGACAAGCTGCCCGCCAGTGAAGGTGCCATCGATTTGCCGGGGCTGATGCGCGTCTGCCGCCAACATGGCCTGCGCACCCTGGCCATTCGCGCCAACCGCATCGAGGACATCGCTGCCGCCATTGCCATCGACCTGCCTGTACTGCCACCCTCCGGCGCCCGTGAGCGGCCGATTGATCCGGTTGAAGTGGTGGTCGAGGCAAAAAAACCGGAAAAACCGCCAGAGCCGGCGATCAAGCCGACCAGGATCATCACCAGCCCGGTACGCGGCGGCCAGACGGTGTATGCCGAAGGCTGTGATCTGGTGGTGATCGCTTCAGTCAGCCCCGGTGCGGAACTTATGGCGGATGGCAACATCCATGTGTACGGGCCTATGCGGGGCCGCGCACTGGCCGGGCACAAGGGCAACACCAAGGCACGGATTTTTTGCCAGCAGCTGAGCGCCGAGCTAGTGTCAATTGCGGGCAAGTACAAGGTATCCGAAGACCTGCGTCGGGATCCTCTGTGGGGAACAGGTGTTCAGATCAGTCTGTCAAGTGACATGTTGAACATCACCCGGCTTTAACGGATACTCTCGCCATTTTCCAAGCATCTCAAAATCGTAGTGAAAACAGACTTTTCCTTGTAGGGACAAGCAATCAGGCAGCGTTTACACAGCGTAAACGCGACTTGAACAATGACCCGCCAAGGCTGTTCACCTGCAGTCGTTCATAGAGATGTTATTCAGGGGCTAAAAAGTCCTTTTTCCTTAGGGGTGAAACACCTTGGCCAAGATTCTAGTGGTTACATCCGGCAAGGGTGGTGTGGGTAAGACCACCACCAGCGCCGCTATCGGTACCGGCCTCGCTCTGCGCGGCCACAAAACAGTGATCGTCGACTTTGACGTCGGCTTGCGTAACCTCGACCTGATCATGGGTTGCGAGCGCCGCGTGGTGTATGACTTCGTCAACGTGGTCAACGGTGAAGCCAACCTGCAGCAGGCGCTGATCAAAGACAAGCGCCTGGAAAACCTCTACGTGCTGGCCGCCAGCCAGACCCGTGACAAGGACGCGCTGACCAAGGAAGGCGTCGAAAAAGTTCTTATGGAGCTTAAGGAAACCTTCGAATACGTGGTCTGCGACTCCCCGGCCGGTATCGAAACCGGTGCCCACCTGGCCATGTACTTCGCTGACGAAGCGGTAGTCGTGACCAACCCGGAAGTGTCCTCGGTACGTGACTCGGACCGCATGCTGGGCCTGCTGGCCAGCAAGTCGCGCCGCGCCGAACTGGGCCAGGATCCGATCAAGGAGCACCTGCTGCTGACCCGCTACAACCCTGATCGCGTTTCCAAAGGCGAAATGCTCGGCGTTGAAGACGTCAAAGAGATTCTGGCCGTGGCCCTGCTGGGCGTGATCCCGGAGTCCCAGGCTGTTCTCAAGGCATCCAACCAGGGCGTGCCAGTGATCCTTGACGATCAAAGCGACGCCGGTCAGGCCTACAGCGATGCCGTTGATCGCCTGCTGGGCAAAACCGTGGAGCACCGGTTCCTTGATGTACAGAAGAAGGGATTCTTCGAGCGCCTGTTTGGAGGCAACTAAACAATGAACATTTTTGACTTCTTTCGTACCCGCAAAACGCCAACAACCGCGTCGGTGGCGAAAGAGCGTCTACAGATCATCGTGGCGCACGAGCGTGGCCAACGCAGCACCCCGGACTACCTGCCTGCCCTGCAAAAAGAGCTGGTCGAGGTGATCCGCAAATACGTCAACATCGGCGACGATTCTGTACAGATCGCCCTTGAAAACGAAGGTAGCTGCTCGATTCTGGAACTCAACATCACACTGCCAGATCGTTAATCGATCCGGCGGGCACCACGGCGACCTCGGTGCCTTCCCTGCAGGGGAGGCTCCTTTGTCGCCGTTGGCGTTTTTCAAGAGGCTGTTTTAATGCCGTTGTCCAATATTCACATTATCCATGAGGACGCTGGCGTTCTGGTGGTCAACAAGCCGACCTTGCTGCTTTCGGTGCCGGGCCGGGCCGATGACAACAAGGACTGTTTGATTACCCGCCTGCAAGAAAACGGCTACCCCGAGGCGCGCATTGTCCACCGTCTGGATTGGGAAACGTCCGGTATTATTTTGCTGGCGCGGGACGCTGACACTCACCGTGAGCTTTCCCGCCAGTTTCACGACCGCGAAACCGAAAAGGCCTACACCGCACTAGCCTGGGGCCAGCCCGAGCTGGACAGCGGCAGCATCGATCTGCCCCTGCGCTACGACCCGCCGACCAAACCCCGGCACGTGGTTGACCATGAATTCGGTAAAAACGCACTGACCTTCTGGAAGATCCTGGAGCGGTGTGGCGATTACTGCCGCGTTGAGCTGACACCGATTACCGGCCGTTCGCACCAGTTGCGCGTGCACATGCTGTCAATCGGCCACCCGCTGCTCGGTGATGGCCTGTATGCGCACCCGCAAGCCCTGGCCGCATGGCCGCGTTTGTGCCTGCACGCGAGCATGCTGAGCTTCACCCACCCGCAAACCGGTGAACGCCTGCGCTTTGAGTGCCCGGCACCGTTCTAAATACCTACCACCCCTTGTGGGAGCGGGCTTGCTCGCGATACAGGCGACGCGGTTTTGCAGGAACATCGCACTGATGCCATCGCGAGCAAGCCCGCTCCCACAAGAGCTGCATTAGAGAGCCAAATCTTGCGATCAATGCGCTAAACTCGCGGCCTTGCTGTCTGGAGTAACTTATGCGCGAAGAGTTGAACCAAGGCCTGATCGACTTCCTCAAGGCCTCCCCTACCCCCTTTCATGCCACTGCCAGTCTTGTTCAGCGCCTTGAGGCCGCCGGCTACCAGCGCCTCGACGAGCGCGAAACCTGGTTCACCGAAGCCAATGGCCGCTATTACGTCACCCGTAATGACTCTTCCATCGTCGCCTTCAAGCTGGGTCGCCATTCGCCCCTGCACGGCGGTATCCGCATGGTTGGCGCCCACACAGACAGCCCCTGCCTGCGGGTCAAGCCACAACCCGAACTGCAACGCCAGGGCTTCTGGCAATTGGGCGTCGAGGTCTACGGCGGTGCATTGCTCGCGCCCTGGTTCGACCGTGACCTGTCCCTGGCCGGGCGCGTCACTTTCCGCCGCGATGGCCAGGTCGAAAGCCAGCTGATCGATTTCAAGGCGCCGATTGCGACTATCCCCAACCTGGCGATCCACCTCAACCGTACTGCCAACGAAGGTTGGGCGATCAACCCGCAGACCGAACTGCCGCCGATCCTGGCCCAGGTGGCCGGTGATGAGCGCGTTGACTTCCGCGCGTTGCTCACCGACCAGTTGGCCCGCGAGCACGGCCTCAATGCCGACGTGGTGCTGGACTACGAGCTGAGTTTCTACGACACCCAAAGCGCTGCGGTGATCGGCCTCAACGGCGACTTTATCGCCGGTGCGCGCCTGGATAACCTGCTGTCCTGCTACGCAGGCCTGCAAGCCCTGCTCACCACCGAGACCGAAGAAACCTGTCTGTTCGTGGCCAACGACCACGAAGAAGTCGGCTCGTGCTCGGCCTGCGGCGCCGATGGCCCGATGCTGGAGCAAATCCTGCAACGCCTGTTGCCTGAGGGCGACGAGTACGTACGCACGATCCAGAAATCTCTGCTGGTCTCGGCAGACAACGCCCACGGCGTTCACCCCAACTATGCTGACAAGCACGATGCCAATCACGGGCCCAAGCTCAATGCCGGGCCGGTGATCAAGGTCAACAGCAACCAGCGCTACGCCACCAACAGCGAAACCGCCGGATTCTTCCGCCACCTGTGCATGGCCGTGGAAGTACCCGTGCAAAGTTTTGTGGTGCGCAGCGACATGGGTTGCGGTTCGACCATTGGCCCGATTACTGCCAGCCACCTGGGCGTGCGCACCGTGGATATCGGCCTGCCGACCTTCGCCATGCACTCGATCCGCGAACTGGCCGGCAGCCATGACCTGGCTCACCTGGTCAAAGTGCTGAGCGCGTTCTACGCCAGCAACCAGTTGCCGTAAGGCATATTCCTTGAAGCCGCTGCCGCAGGCTGCGATAAGGGGCCGCAGGACCTTCGATAAAGCAGGGTCGCTGCGCAACCCGTCGCAGACTGCGGCAGCGGCTTCAAGGTTCTGCGTCTGGCTGATTCATTTTTGATACACATCACCACACATCTGCGCAAACCGACCTAGACTTGGGGCACTCACTTGCACAGGTCCCTCTCACCATGTTTGAAACCACTGCCTTCCACTCCATGATGATTCCAATTATCTGCGGCATGCTGCTGCTGACCATTGGCTTCAACTTTCGCGAACGCAGTAGTGGCATCGGCGTGCTGATGATCTGGGCTGGCATGCTGCTGATATTCGGCACCATCATCTTCAAAATCCTCGCCAAACTGAATGAGTAGCTCCGACATTTTCCCGCCCCGGGCCCGCGATCATTTATTTATGTGACAAGAAATGAATGATCACGGGGCCTAGCGTACACTCGGCCAATTCGCTCCCCCTCGAGGTTGATCGCCCAGTGTTTTCCCGTCTTGTCGCCCTGCCCTGTTTCCTGCTGGTTTGCCTGCTGACGCTCTTGCCCATGACCTCTGCGCAGGCCGTCGGTTTGCCGGGCATGCTGGGCAGTTCGGACAAAACCCAGGCACAACCTACCGAGCCACTGGGCCAATCGCTGGACGAGGTGATCAAGAACCTCGAAAACGATCAGCAGCGCAGCAAGCTGTTGGCCGACCTGAAAAAACTTCGCGATGCCACCAAAAAAGCCCAGCCCGAAGCCGAGATAGGCGTTCTGGGGTTGATCGGCAGCACCCTGGCTGATCTCGAAAAGCAGTTTTCCGGCGATGACAGTCCAACCTATCGCTGGACCAAGGAAATCTCCCAGGCCAAGGAAGAACTTTCTGCATTGATGCTGCCAGCCAATGAATGGCTGCCGATCATTTTTGGCTTTGCCCTGGTCATCATGATCTGGAGCCTGCTGGCCGCCCTGCTGATCTGGGTCAGCCACCGGGTGCGATTGCGATTTGGCCTGAGCGAGGAATTGCCGCAACACCCCAAGGCCGTCGACATGCTGCGCTTTGCCTTGCGCAAGCTGGGGCCGTGGATGGTCGCGCTGATGATCACGGTGTACATGAGTTACTCCCTGCCGTCTTCGCTGGGCAAGGACCTGGCAATGGTGCTGGCGTACGCGCTGGTTATTGGCACCTGTTTCTCGGCCATCTGCGTGATCCTTTTCTCGCTGCTCGATGGCCCCCACCGGCACCGCGCCTTGCATATCCTGCGGCACCAGGCATTTCGCCCGCTGTGGTGGATCGGCAGCTTCGCAGCCTTTGGCGAAGCACTGAGCGATCCGCGACTGGTGGCCACCCTGGGCGTGCACTTGGCGCATACCGCGGCGACCTTTGCCAATGTGATGGCGGCGCTGTCCACCGGCCTGTTTATCATCCGTTTCCGCCGCCCTATCGCCCACTTGATCCGCAATCAACCCCTGTCGCGCCGCCTGACCCGTCGCGCCCTGAGCGACAGCATCGAGATCCTCGGCACTTACTGGTATGTCGCGGCGCTGATTCTGGTGGGCATCTCGCTGGCGGCCACGTTTATCTCGGCAGGCGACACCAGCACCGCGCTGCGCCAGTCGCTGATCTGTACCGTGCTGGTGGTGTTGTGCATGGTGATCAACGGGCTGGTGCGCCGTCATGCGCAAAAGCCGCAACGTGGCCACAAGCGCCATGCGCTGTATTCCGAGCGTCTGAAAAGTTTCGTCTACACCCTGGCCCACCTGATTGTGTGGCTGGTGTTTATCGAGCTGGGGCTGCGGGTGTGGGGTATGTCGCTGATCGGCTTTACCGAGGGTGAGGGTCACGAGATCAGCGTCAAGCTGTTCGGCCTTGGCGGTACGCTGCTGTTTGCCTGGCTGATCTGGATTCTCGCCGACACCGCCATCCACCATGCCCTGACCCGATCGCGCAAGGGCCTGGCCAATGCCCGCGCGCAAACCATGATGCCGCTGATTCGCAACATCCTGTTTGCCGCGATCTTCATCATTGCGCTGATCGTCGCCCTGGCCAATATGGGCATGAACGTCACCCCCCTGCTTGCGGGTGCCGGCGTAATCGGTCTGGCCATCGGTTTTGGTGCTCAGTCACTGGTTGCCGACCTGATCACGGGCCTGTTTATCATTATCGAAGATTCCCTGGCCATCGACGACTACGTCGATGTCGGCGGGCATCTGGGCACGGTTGAAGGGCTGACCATTCGTACCGTGCGCCTGCGCGATATCGACGGCATCGTGCATACCATCCCGTTCAGTGAAATCAAAAGCATCAAGAACTACTCCCGGGAATTTGGCTACGCCATCTTCCGCGTCGCCATCCCCTACAACATGGAAATCGACGACGCCATCAAGCTGATGCGCGAAGTCGGGCAAAAGATGCGCACCGACCCGCTGCAGCGGCGCAATATCTGGTCTCCACTGGAGATTCAGGGGGTCGAGAGTTTCGAGTCCGGCAGCGCCATTTTGCGTGCCCGTTTCAAGACGGCACCGATCAAGCAATGGGAAGTGTCGCGGGCGTTCAACCTGTCGCTCAAGCGTCACCTGGATGAGGCCGGGCTGGACCTGGCCACCCCGCGCTTGAGTGTGCAGGTGGTGACGGCGGGCAGCGGTATCCTGCAAAAGGATTGAGCCAATAACTTGTGGGAGCGAGCCTGCTCGCGATGATATCGGCCAGGTTCTCCTGACAGACCGCGCAGTATGCATCGCGAGCAGGCTCGCTCCCACAAAAGCAGGTTTGTTCAACGCTCCTGCACATCCACCCCGACATGAATCGCATCATGTCGCCAATACTCCAGATCACAGTCGATCAGCCGTTCGTGCTGGTCGTAATTGACCCGCGCAATGCGCAAACCCGGGCTGCCGGTTGATACCTTGAGCGTCGCTGCAGCCTCTACCGGCAGCGCCGTAGGCACAATCTCAAAACGCACCCGGCCGTAATGCAAATCGTAATGCCGGGCATACAGCTCAGTAATCGACTGCGTCAGATCAAGGTCAAGGATCTGCGGGAAGTACTGCGGATTCAGGTAGTGCTCCACATACAGCACCAGCCGCCCGTCAATCCGCCGGCCCCGGCAGATCTGGATCACGCTGGATAACGCTGGTAACTGCAAGCGCTCACACACCGCAGCCGTGGCCGGCAGCAGGCGCGCCGAGATCACCTCGGTGGTTGGCACTCGCCCCTGGGCCGTGACCATGGCATGAAAGTGGCTGCGCTGCATCAGGTTGTACGCCAGACGCGGCGGCGAAATAAACCAGCCGCGCCGCTCCTCCCGATACACCAGCCCCAGGGATTCAAGCTGTAACAACGCTTCGCGCACGGTGACGCGGGTGGTGGCGAATAACTCGCTGAGTTTGCGCTCGGCCGGCAGCTGACTGCCTCCCGCCAGTAGACCGTGCTCAATCTGCTCTTGCAGCGTGCGACTTATCGCTGTTACCGCCTTGGGTGCACCTTCTCGCATCAACGTTACCTGGCTGGACTAGTCCAGCACCAAAAGTGGGCAAACATGGCCGTCAAACGGTCACTCCCTGAACCTGTCAGCCTAGGCAGAACATATGACTGTTCGATGACAAGAGGGCGCTCATATACCCGTCAAAATGCGCCAAACCCCTTGCCAGCCGGGGCCTTCCCGATGGTCTACGCTTAGCCGGAACACACACGCTGGCTGGCGATATGCCTTGCACAACCAATGCCGACATTAAAGTGTCATCTGCCGGGCTTAAATTGGCTCAGGTATTGCTGACCTAGACCAACCCACCGCAAAAGAGCAATAAAACCCAGCGTTGAAAACGCCCAAGGAGCTTCGGATGAAACAGTTTTTCCTCGCATCACTGTTAGGTTCAAGCATTGCCCTGTGCACATCGGCCATGGCCGCCGATGTCGATTTAAAAGCCCTGGAAGCCGCAGCAAAGGCTGAAGGCACGGTCAACAGCGTCGGCATGCCCGATGACTGGGCCAACTGGAAAGGCACTTGGGCCGATCTGAACAAGCTCTACGGCCTCAAGCACATCGACACTGATATGAGTTCGGCCCAGGAAGTGGCCAAGTTTGCCGCGGAAAAAGACAACGCCAGTGCCGACATCGGTGACGTGGGCGCCGCCTTTGGCCCGATTGCCGTGGCCAAAGGCGTAACCCAGCCGTACAAGCCAACCACCTGGGGACAGATCCCGGACTGGGCCAAGGATAAAGACGGCAACTGGGCTCTGGCCTACACCGGCACCATTGCGTTTATCGTCAACAAGAAGCTGCTGCACGGCTCTGAAGTGCCGACCAAATGGGCTGACCTGAAGTCGGGTAAATACAAGGTCTCGATCGGTGATGTCAGCACCGCGGCCCAGGCCACCAATGGCGTGCTGGCTGCAGCCATTGCCAATGGCGGCGATGAAAAGAACGTGCAACCGGCCCTGTTGATGTTTGCCGACATCGCCAAGCAAGGCCGCCTGTCACTGGCCAACCCGACCATCGCCACGATGGAGAAAGGTGAAGTGGAAGTCGGCGTGGTCTGGGATTTCAACGGCTTGAGCTACAAAGCCAAAATGGCCAACCCGGATGACTATGTGGTGCTGATCCCGTCCGACGGTTCGGTGATCTCGGGCTACACCACCATCATCAACAAATACGCCAAACACCCGAACGCCGCCAAGCTGACTCGCGAATTCATCTTCAGCGATGCCGGGCAAACCAACCTGGCGCGGGGCAATGCACGGCCGATTCGTGCCGAGCACCTGAAGCTGCCGGCTGACGTGCAGGCCAAGCTGCTGTCCAACGACCAGTACAAAAATGTCACCCCGATCAAAGACGCCGACGCCTGGGAAAAGACCTCCAAGGCCTTGCCGCAGCTGTGGCAGGAAGAAGTCATCATCAATATGCAGTAACCCTGCGCCTTGATCTGCGTGGGAGCGGGCTTGCTCGCGATGCCATCGACTCGATCCATCTGATGTGCCGGGTTGTACCCATCGCGAGCAAGCCCGCTCCAACAACAGCTTTTGCGCTGCGCCAGCGGAGTCTTACATGAAACACAACGTCATTCTGGTAGTGCTCGACGGCTTGAACTTTGAGGTCGCCCGCCTTGCCATGGGCCATCTGCAGGCCTATGTCAGTGCAGAACGGGCCGCACTGTACAAGCTCACCTGCGAGTTGCCAGCCCTGTCGCGCCCGCTCTACGAGTGCATCCTCACCGGCGTGCCGCCGATTGAAAGCGGCATTGTCCACAATAATGTCTCGCGCCTGTCCAACCAGCGCAGCGTGTTCCATTACGCTCGCGATGCCGGGTTGAGCACAGCGGCAGCGGCCTATCACTGGATCAGTGAGCTCTATAACCGCTCGCCATTCGTGATTGCCCGGGATCGCCATACCCTGGCTGGGGACTTACCAATCCAATACGGGCATTTCTACTGGAGTGATCATTACCCTGACTCCCACCTGTTCGCCGACGCAGAAAGCCTGCGGGTGGCACACAAGCCGAATTTTTTACTGGTCCACCCCATGAATATCGACGATGCCGGACACAAACACGGCCTCGATACCGCGCAATACCGCAACAGTGCGCGTTCGGCCGACATTATCCTGGCCGACTATCTGCAAGGCTGGCTGCAGGCCGGCTACCAAGTTCTGGTCACTGCTGACCACGGCATGAACAACGATCGCTCCCATAACGGCTTGCTGCCCGAAGAGCGTGAAGTGCCACTGTTTGTGCTGGGCGATGCGTTCAGCCTGAACCCGGATGTCATGCCAAAACAGCTCGAGTTGTGCGGCACGATCTGCGAGTTGCTTGGCGTAGCTCACGACAAACCGCTGTGCCGCGAGCTGCTGAGGCCCGCGCCATGACCCGGGGCAAATGGCTTGCAGTCCTGTGCCTGGTGCCCTTCGCGGTATTTTTTATCGTGTTTCAGATCGCCCCGCTGGTGTGGGTGCTGATCCACAGTGTGCAATCGGAAGAAAGTGGCTGGGGCCTGGCCAACTTCATCAAGATCTTCAATTCCAAATTCTATCTGCAGGCCATCCAACACAGCCTGGAGATCAGTTTCTGGTCCAGCCTGTTCGGCATCATCATTGCCATACTGGGCAGCTATTCGCTGCGCAAGGTGGATTCGCGGCTGCGCAATTTCGTCAACGCATTCGCCAACATGACCAGTAACTTCTCCGGCGTACCGCTGGCCTTCGCCTTCATCATTTTGCTGGGGTTTAACGGCAGTATCACGATCATGCTCAAACAGGCAGGGATCATCGAGGACTTCAACCTCTACTCGAAAACCGGCCTGATCATCCTGTACACCTACTTCCAGATCCCCCTCGGCGTGCTGCTGCTTTACCCCGCCTTCGATGCCCTGCGCGAGGACTGGCGCGAATCAGCCTCCCTGCTGGGCGCCAACAGCTGGCAGTTCTGGCGGTTTATCGGCCTGCCGGTACTGACCCCGGCACTGCTCGGCACCTTCGTTATCCTGCTGGCCAACGCCCTGGGCGCCTATGCAACGGTGTATGCCTTGACCACCGGCAACTTCAACGTGCTGCCCATCCGCATTGCCGCGATGGTGTCAGGCGATATCAGCCTGGACCCGAACATGGCCAGCGCCCTGGCCGTGATCCTGGTGGGGCTGATGACCCTGGTAACCCTGGTGCATCAGTGGCTGTTAAAGAGGAGCTACCATGTCGCGCGCTGAAACCACTTCCGCCAGCCTGTACCACCGCAGTGTGGTCTGGCTGCTGTTTCTGATTTTGTTGCTACCGCTGCTGGGCACGTTTATCTACTCCATCGCCAGCAGCTGGTCAGCCACGGTGTTACCCAGCGGTTTTACCTTCAAGTGGTATGACCAGCTGTGGAGCGACCCGCGCTTCCTCAAGGCCTTCGGCCAGTCGCTGCTGGTCTGCGTCGCCGCACTGGTGCTGTCCGTGGTGCTGATCCTGCCGCTGCTCTTTGTGGTGCATTACCACTTCCCCAAGCTGGATGCGCTGATGAACATTCTGATCCTGCTGCCATTCGCCGTACCGCCGGTGGTGTCATCGGTAGGTTTGCTGCAACTTTATGGTTCCGGCCCGCTGCAAATGGTCGGTACCCCGTGGATCCTGATCGGCTGTTATTTCACCGTCGCACTGCCGTTCATGTACCGCGCGATCACCAACAACTTGCAGGCGATCAACCTGCGCGACTTGATGGACGCGGCCCAACTGCTGGGTGCCAGCACCTGGCAGGCGGCATTTTTGGTGGTGCTGCCCAATTTGCGTAAAGGCCTGATGGTAGCCCTGCTGCTGTCATTCTCGTTCCTGTTTGGCGAGTTTGTGTTCGCCAATATCCTGGTCGGCACCCGCTACGAGACCTTGCAGGTATTCCTGAACAATATGCGCAACAGCAGCGGCCACTTCACCAGCGCGCTGGTCATATCCTATTTCCTCTTTGTACTGGTGCTGACCTGGGTTGCCACCTTCCTGAACAAGGACAAAAGCCAATGAGCTTCGTCAGCGTTGAACACCTGCAAAAATCCTATTCCGGCACCCCGGTATTCAGTGATATCAACTGCAGCATCGCCAAGGGCGAATTCGTCACCCTGCTCGGCCCGTCCGGTTGCGGCAAGTCCACGCTGCTGCGCTGTATCGCCGGGTTGACGCCGGTAGATGGCGGCAAGATCCTGCTCGATGGCCAGGACATCGTGCCAGTGAGCCCGCAAAAGCGTGGCATCGGTATGGTGTTTCAGAGTTATGCGCTGTTCCCCAACATGACTGTCGAACAAAACGTGGCCTTCGGCCTGCGCATGCAGAAGGTCAAGGCCGATGACAGCCACAAACGCGTGGCCGAAGCCTTGCAACTGGTGGAGCTGAATGACTTCGCCAAGCGCTATCCGCACCAGTTGTCCGGTGGTCAGTGCCAACGTGTGGCCCTGGCCCGCTCACTGGTGACGCGTCCGCGCCTGCTGCTGCTGGATGAGCCGCTGTCGGCGCTGGATGCGCGAATTCGCAAGCACTTGCGCGAGCAGATCCGCACCATCCAGCGCGAGCTGGGCCTGACCACTATCTTCGTGACCCACGATCAGGAAGAAGCACTGGTGATGAGCGACCGCATTTTCCTGATGAACAAGGGTCATATCGTGCAGAGCGGCAATGCTCAGACCCTCTATGCAGCCCCGGCAGATGCCTTCGCCGCAGGTTTTATCGGCAACTACAACCTGCTGGACGCGCAAACTGCCAGCCGCCTGTTGCAGCGCCCGGTCAGCAGCCGCATCGCCATTCGCCCGGAAACCCTGGGGTTGAGTGTGCAGGGTGAGCCGGACGGGGTGATTCTGAGTCATAGCCTGCTGGGAAACGTGATCCGCTATCGCGTCGAGGTGCGTGGCGTGCAATTGATCGTCGACGTACTCAACCGTGCGCCCGGCGATTTGTACCCGGACGGCCAAGCCGTTGCGCTATCCATCGATTCGAGCACCCTTTGTGAGGTAGCCTGATGTTCCTGAATTCACTGAAGAGAGAGTTGCGCTGATGGCCCTGGCAATTTTTGATCTGGACGAAACCCTGATTCATGGCGACTGCGCCACCCTCTGGAGCGAGCAGATGGGCCGCCTGGGCTGGGTCGACCCGGTGTCGTTCATGCAGCGCAACAACGAACTGATGGCCGCCTACAGCCGGGGCGAGCTGGCCATGGAAGACTATATGGCTTTCAGCCTGGAGCCGCTGATCGGCCGCAGCCCCGAAGAAGTCGCGCACCTGGTCGAGCCCTGGGTTGAGGACTATATCGAACCGATCATCTTCAGTGACGCAACCAGAACCATTGCCGCGCACCGCAAGGCGGGCGACCGGATCCTGGTCATTTCGGCCTCGGGCACCCACCTGGTCAAACCCATTGCCGAGCGCCTGGGTATCGATGAAGTGCTGGGCATTGAGCTGGAAGTGGCTCACGGCTTTTATACCGGGCACACGGTGGGCACTTTGACTTACCGCGAAGGCAAGATTACGCGCCTGCTGGAGTGGCTGGATGAGCAGGAAGAAAACCTGGAAGGCGCGAGCTTTTACTCCGATTCGCGCAACGACTTGCCGCTGCTGCTCAAGGTCGATCACCCCCATGTGGTAAACCCGGACCCGGTGCTGCGCGAACAGGCTGAAAAGGCCGGGTGGCCGATTCATCACTGGAAATGACCCCCTGAAACTGTGGGAGCGGGCTTGCTCGCGATGGCATCACCACGATTTGCCTGTCAGACCCTATCGCCTGTATCGCAGGCAAGCCAGCTCCCACAGGTTTTGTGGCGCCCTCAAGGCCTGATGCTGGCCAGTTCTCGGCAAACGCCGCCCTGAAACTGTGGGTGCGGGCTTGCTTGCGATGGCATCACCGCGATTTGCCTGCCAGACCCTATCGCCTGCATCGCAGGCAAGCCAGCTCCCACAGGTTTTGTGGCGCCCTCAAGGCCTGATGCTGGCCAGCTCTCGGCAAACGCTGCCCTGAAACTGTGGGAGCGGGCTTGCTCGCGATGGCATCACCGCGATTGACCTGCCAGACCCTATCGCCTGTATCGCAGGCAAGCCAGCTCCCACAGAGGATCAGGTTAAGCTGCTGTCGATCACCAGCACCAGCTTGCCCGACACCTGGTTGCTGGCCAGTTCGGCAAACGCTGCCTGCGCGTCCTCAATCGGGAAGGTCTTGGCCAGTTGCGGACTCAGGCGACCTTCGGTAAACAATGGCCATACCTGCTGCCCCAGATCACTGAGCAAATCCGCCTTGAACTGATCGCTGCGGCTGCGCAGGGTCGAGCCCAGCAACTGAATACGCTTGCCCAGGACCAGCGCCAGATCCAGCTCGGCCTTGCGCCCGCCCATCAGGCCAATCAACACCCAGCGCCCGTCCTGGGCCAGCAGTTTGAGGTTGGATTCGGCATAGTTGGCCCCCACAGGGTCCAGCACCACGTCGAAAGGCCCCAGCGCCTTGAGACTGTCCAGCCCCTCGGTACGCACCACGCCACCCTGGGCACCCAGCGCCTGGCAGTAAGCCAGGCGCTCGGCCGAGCCCACGCTCACCCAGCACGGGCTACCAAAGGCTTTGCACAGCTGAATGGCCGCTGAACCAACACCACTTGCCCCCGCGTGCAGCAATACTTTTTCGCCCGGCTTGAGCGCGGCCAGTTGAAACAGGTTCAGCCATGCCGTGCTGTACACCTCGGGCAATGCCGCAGCCTCCAGCAGCGACAAACCTTCAGGCACCGGCAGTGCATGACGGGCATCAACCACCACTTCCTCGGCCATGCCACCCCCGGCCAGCAAGGCACAGACGCGATCACCCACTTGCCAGGACGACCCTGGCCCTACTTCGCTGACCACACCTGAACACTCCAGGCCCAATACCTCACTGGCCCCCGGCGGCGGCGGATAGAGTCCGGCGCTTTGTAACAGATCGGCCCGATTGAGTCCGGCTGCCGCCACACGAATACGGATTTGCCCTACATCACAGGTGGGGCTTGGCTCTTCAACCCACTTCACTTGACCTTCAACGCCTTGCAATGCTTTCACAGTGCCTCCATAGTGAGTCTGGACTGAGCCCGGAGCTGTTGCACCGGGCTTTTTGCATTATGCGACCGGTCCTTGATGGAACCGGCGACTTCAAAGACGGCCTAATATGCGTTATCAATTGCCCCCGCGTCGAATCAGCATGAAGCATTTATTCCCTAGCACCGCACTTGCCCTATTCATTGGCCTAGGCGTTTTGCCGTTTTCGGCCAATACGTTCGCCGCTAACAGTTGGGATAACCTTCAGCCCGATCGTGATGAGGTAATTGCCAGTCTTAACGTTGTTGAGCTGCTCAAGCGCCATCATTACAGCAAGCCGCCACTGGATGATGCCCGCTCGGCAATCATCTATGACAGCTATCTGAAGCTGCTCGACCCTTCGCGCAGTTACTTTCTGGCCAGCGATATTGCCGAATTCGACAAATGGAAATTCCAGTTTGACGACTTCCTCAAAAGCGGCGATCTGAACCCCGGTTTCATTATCTACAAACGCTATCTGGATCGCGTCAAATCGCGCCTGGACTTTGCGCTTGCCGAGTTGAACAAGGGCGTTGACTCGCTGGACTTCAACGCCAAGGAAACCCTGGAGATCGACCGCAAGGACGCTCCATGGCTCAAGACCGAAGCCGAACTCAACAACCTGTGGCGCAAACGCATCAAGGATGAAGTCCTGCGTCTGAAAATCGCCGGCAAAGAGCCTGCGAAAATCCAGGAACTGTTGACCAAGCGCTACAAGAATCAATTGTCGCGCCTTGACCAGACCCGCAGCGAAGACATCTTCCAGGCGTATATCAACACCTTCGCCATGTCTTACGATCCGCACACCAACTATCTGTCGCCAGATAACGCGGAAAACTTCGATATCAATATGAGCTTGTCGCTGGAAGGCATAGGCGCCGTGTTGCAGAGCGATAACGACCAGGTAAAAATTGTCCGTCTGGTGCCGGCAGGCCCGGCCGATAAAACCAAGCAGGTCGCACCGGCCGACAAGATCATCGGCGTTGCCCAGGGCGACAAAGAGATGGTCGACGTGATCGGCTGGCGTCTGGATGAAGTGGTCAAGCTGATTCGTGGCCCTAAAGGCTCCGTGGTGCGCCTGGAAGTGATTCCGGCGAGCAACGCGCCCAATGACCAGACCAGCAAGATCGTGTCCATCACCCGTGAAGCGGTGAAGCTTGAAGAGCAGGCGGCGAAAAAGTCGATCCTCAACCTCAAGCAGGATGGCAAGAACTACAAGCTGGGCGTGATTGAAATTCCGGCGTTCTACCTGGACTTCAAGGCGTTCCGTGCTGGCGACCCGAACTACAAGAGCACCACACGTGACGTTAAAAAACTGCTGACCGAGTTGCAGAAAGAAAAAGTCGATGGCGTGATTATCGACCTGCGCAACAACGGTGGCGGCTCGTTGCAGGAAGCCACCGAACTGACCAGCCTGTTTATCGACAAGGGCCCGACCGTGCTGGTGCGTAATGCAGACGGCAAGGTCGACGTGCTTGAAGACGAAAACCCGGGGGCGTTCTACAAAGGCCCTATGGCATTGCTGGTCAACCGCCTGTCGGCTTCGGCTTCGGAGATCTTCGCCGGTGC
The DNA here is from genome assembly GCF_009600105.1 of Pseudomonas sp. FSL R10-0056. Lineage (NCBI taxonomy): Bacteria > Pseudomonadati > Pseudomonadota > Gammaproteobacteria > Pseudomonadales > Pseudomonadaceae > Pseudomonas > Pseudomonas sp. FSL R10-0056. Next base: position 14,774 of record NZ_WIWL01000150.1, on the reverse strand, counting down.
CATGCAGGACTACCACCGCGCGCTGATTATCGGCGGCCAGACGTTCGGCAAGGGCACGGTGCAAACCATCCAGCCGCTGAATCACGGTGAGCTGAAACTGACCCTGGCCAAGTTCTACCGGGTTTCCGGCCAGAGCACCCAGCATCAGGGCGTTCTGCCTGACGTCGCCTTCCCGTCGATTATCGACACCAAGGAAATCGGCGAAAGCGCACTGCCCGAAGCCATGCCGTGGGACACCATCCGTCCTGCGATCAAGCCAGCCGTCGACCCGTTCAAGCCTTATATCGACAAGCTCAAGGCCGAGCACGAAGCCCGGGTGGCCAAGGATGCCGAGTTCATCTTTATCCGTGACAAACTGGCCCTGGCCGAGAAGCTGATGGCCGAAAAGACCGTCAGCCTCAACGAAGCCGAGCGTCGCGCCCAGCACGCCGATATCGATGCCAAGCAGTTGGTGATGGAAAACGCCCGCCGCCAGGCCAAGGGCGAAGCGCCGCTCAAGGAAATGAAGAAAGAAGACGAAGATGCACTGCCGGTCGAGCCTGAAAAGACCAAGCCGGAAGATGACGCCTATCTGAGTGAAACCGGGCGGATTCTGCTGGACTACCTCAAGCTCACCTCACAGGTGGCCAAGAAGTAAGTCAGGCAGGTAAAAAAAGGGCGGCCCGCATGATGCGGGCCGCCCTTTTTATTGGCTAACGGTAAAGCCTGGCCATCTGCGGGTCAGCCATCAACCCCGGGCCACCCTGTTGATACAGCACCGCTAGCTTGTGCCCTGCCAGCGGGTGCCCGGCTTTTGCCGCCATCGTCCACCAGCGTGCAGCCTCGGCAGCGTCAGGCGTCTTGCTCAGCGTCCCTGCCAGGCTGAAAACGCCTACCTGGTAGGCTGCCTTGGCGTCACCACTGAGTGCCGCCAGACGCAACAAACGCACCCCCTCCTCCCTGGCGCCCATCCCTTGACCGCGAAAGGCCAGGATATGCCCGTAGAAACTTTGGGCACTGGTGCTGCCGAGGTTGGCCATGCGTGCGAACTGGCCCTCCATCCAGCGCCAGATATGCGGCTGACGGACACACCATGGCCAGTGAAACAACTTGCGCGCCAGCCAGTAACTCAGGCGCGCCTTGATCCGCCAGAGCACTCAAGCCTCCTCGTGCTCGTAAACATACTCGAACACCCGCACCACCTCAGAGGCATGCCAGGACGCAGCTGCAATCCCGTCCGGCGGGCCGGGGAAACGCCCGAGGCGCTCCACGCATTCGAAAAAACCGGTACGTGGCAGACGGCTTGCACCCTGGCTGATCACCAGCGAACTGCGCAATGGCTGATCGGCCTTGGCATCCATCGCCGCCAGATGTTCAAGTGCGGCGGTGAGGGTCAACATGGCGGGGCTCGGCAATTGCAACCGTTCCAGTAATGCACGGTAAGTCAGCAAGTGGCGCTGTCGACGCGCCTGATCGAGTTCAGCCAACAACCCATCCCAGTGTTGACGACTGATGCGCACGTTCATGATGCTTCCCTCCAGCCTGCGATACCAAGCTCCCAGGCCAAGCTGCGACGGATAGCGAGGTCTGGCAGACGCTCGCCGGTTTCGATCATTCCCAGATATGACGGACTAATGCCTACCGTGCGTGCCAGCACCTCAAGGGCCAGGCCCTTGTTCTCGCGCAAGTGACGCAACTGATCGAGTCCGGGGTGCACCTGCTCGGGTGCCGGTGGCTGCAGATCCTTGTCAGGCTCGGCAGCTGGCTCCTGGACTCCAGCAGCCTTGAGCAGTGCCTGATAACTCTCCCATGAAAGAACGGCGTATTCAGGCTCACCATTACGCTTGATGATTTGAAGATCCATTACTAAACCCCGTCAGACTTTTTTCGTAAATCGAGTCAGAACTTTCCCTTTGAGCTTAATCCTATCAGCCGCGAAGGTCTCTGGGGTTTTCACTCAAAAGTGAATAATTTGTGAAAAGAACCGAAAAAGCCGTCATTTGCTGAAAATGTTATCCACACAAATTGTGGATAACCTTGTGAACAGAGCTGTTTTTCAACCCTGAAAGGCCCGTCCCATAAGGGCTGTACTCAGATCGGGCATTTTTTACACACATAAAAAAACCCATAAATTCATTGACTTGGCAGTCAGCAACTACTAGCCAAGAGAACTTATGGGTATTGAAAATACTGCAGGACAAAGCCTACAGAAACAAAAGGTGGACTACATAAACGACAACGCCCCGTCGAGACGGGGCGTTGTCTGTACCAGAAGCTGCTTACTGGGCAGCGTCTTGTGCCGGTTTTGCAGGGTCTTTGATGCCCAGCAGCTCCAGGTCGAATACCAGCACCGAATTGGCCGGGATAGCCGGGCTCGGGCTTTGCGCGCCGTAAGCCAGTTCGCTAGGGATATACAGCTTGTACTTCTCGCCAACGTGCATCAGTTGCAGGCCTTCAACCCAACCCGGGATCACGCCGCTAACCGGCAGATCAATCGGGCTGCCGCGCTCAACCGAGCTGTCGAACACCTTGCCGTCGATCAGTTTGCCTTCGTAGTGAACAGTGACTACGTCGGTAGCTTTTGGCTGAGGGCCATCGGCTTTCTTGATAACTTCGTACTGCAAGCCGGAAGCGGTAGTGACAACACCGGCCTTCTTGCCATTTTCTTCGAGGAATTTTTTGCCTGCCGCAGAGGCTTCTTCACTCATTTTGGTCAGACGTTCTTCGGCACGTTTTTGCAGGGCTGCGAACGCTTCGATCAGTTCGTCATCCTTGAGCTTTTGCTCTTTTTTGCCGACGGCATCTTCGATGCCCTGGGCTACGGCCTTGGAATCCAGATCATCCATGCCTTCTTGAGCCAGGCTCTTGCCCATGTTCAGGCCAATGCCGTACGAGGCTTTTTGCGCCGGAGTTTTCAGCTCTACGCTGGTCTGCGAATCACAACCCGCCAGTACCAGGCTTACCAGGGCCACAGCTGCCGCCAACCGATGCTGTTTCATGCTATTTCCTTGTTCATGCGCCAAATGGGCAATCGAATAAAGCCGCGAGCTTATCAGGCGGCCGCGACCAATGGCTACCGGCATAAGAGAGGCAATTGGTGGATAAGTTCATGCATTAATAACAATTCATTTTAGCCGCAACTTTTGTTAACACATCGGTAAACCCGGCAATGCACCCCCCTGCTCTCTTGATGCCTGACCGCAGCTGAGGCATAAGGCTGTAATTATTTTTACAAGGAGCGTTACTGTGCGTCTGTTTTACCGTGTTCTGCTGGGGCTGCTGGTGGCTGTAGCCATGGGCCTTGGCCTGGTGATCTATTTTGTCGCCAATCCAAAACTGCCGGCCTACCAGCCTGTGCAGCAACTGCACTACCTGGATCAGTGGAGTCCTGCTGAGCGCCAGACCTACTACTACACCCCCCAGGGCACTCAGGTTAAAGGCCTGCATTACGACTGGTTCAGCGCCCTGGAGCTGCCGTTTTCCAAACAACCCTTCGCGGCCCCCGAGTACCTGGCGCGCTTCGGCTTTCTGGTGGACCCCAAGCAGCAGGCCAGTGCTGCCAACCCGGGTAACCTGCCAGTAGGCTTTACCCGCCACCAGAACCCCGGCAGCAACGTGGAGTATCTGGATATCACCTGCGCGGCCTGCCACACCGGCGAATTGCGTTTCAAAGGCCAGGCGGTGCGCATTGACGGGGCTCCGGCACAGCATGTGCTGCCATCGAGCGTGCCAACCCTGCGCGGCGGCAGCTTCGGCCAGGCGCTGGTCGCCAGCCTCGCAGCGACCTACTACAACCCGTGGAAATTCGAACGATTCGCCCGCACCGTACTGGGCGATCAATATGATGCGCAGCACCAGCAACTGCGCAAGGACTTCAAGGCATCGCTGGACACCTTCCTTGGCGTGGCCTGGAACGATACCCATCGCGGCCTTTATCCGACACTCGAAGGCCCGGGCCGTACCGATGCCTTCGGCCGGATCGCCAACGCCAGTTTCGGCGACGCGATTTCCCCCGACAACTATCGCGTGGCCAATGCCCCGGTAGACTATCCGCATCTGTGGGACATGTGGACCTTCGACTGGGTGCAGTGGAACGGGTCAGCCAAGCAGCCGATGGCACGCAACATCGGTGAGGCGCTTGGCGTGGGCGCGACCCTGAACTTTTTCGACAAACATGGCCAACCCCTGCAGGGCGATGCCCGTTATCCGTCCAGTGTTCGCGTCAACGATCTGCACCTGATCGAAGAAACCCTGCAAAAGCTCAAACCACCGGTCTGGCCTGAAGCGCTGTTCGGTAAAATTGACCGCCCACTGGCGGCCAAGGGTCGAACCCTGTTCAGCGAAAACTGCGCCGGTTGCCATGTACCGCCTGAAGTCGAAGAAAACGGGCGGATGGTCAAGCAACTCAAGTTGCTGCCTGTGGAAGTGATCGGTACCGACCCCAATACCGCCAATAATATCGCCGACAACCGCTACGACCTCAGTGCGCTGCAATGGGACGCAGAGGAGCTGGCCAGGATGAACGTCGACCTGTACCCCAGGACCGACGCACCTCTGGACATGAGCAAGCTGTCTGTGGCCAAGGGCCTGGCCTATGTCACCGCCTTTGTTGAAAAGCGTGCTTATCACGATGCCAATATCGGCCCCGAAGAACAGGATCGCCTCAACGGCTTTGGCTTGCCGATCGGCGTATTGGAGGTGCGTGCCTACAAGGCGCGGCCGCTGGACGGGATCTGGGCCACAGCACCCTTCCTGCACAATGGTTCGGTGCCTACGGTGTACCAATTGCTCTCGCCTCAGGCCGAGCGTGATCAGACCTTTTATCGCGGCAGTTTTGAATATGACCCGCGCCACCTGGGCTATCGCACCGAGGCCTTTGACGGCGGTTTTGTACTCGACACCCGCATCAGCGGCAACCACAACAGCGGTCACGAGTTCCGCGCCGGCCCTCGCGGCAACGGGGTCATCGGGCGCCTGCTGCAACCCGAAGAACGCTGGGCATTGCTGGAGTACCTGAAAGTGCTCGGCGGCCCTCTCGAGCAGGAATTGCCACAGCCATGAAAGATCTCCGTCATCTGAAAAAAATCGCTAAAAGGATGTTTGCATGCTGACCACTTTCTGGCTTCGACTCGGCAAATGGCTGGGCAAGCTGCTTTTACTGCTCGTTGCCCTGGGCTTACTCGGTTGGGCGCTGGCCTCCGGCTGGTACGCCTGGCAACATCGCGGGCCGGTTTCGGCGCGCGAGCAGATCCCGGACGGTGAAGCCGCCATGACCCGGGACACCATCCAGACCGCAATCCGCATCGTAGACCAGCACCGCGAAAACACCCGCTACTTGCGCGATGCCCATGCCAAGGCCCACGGCTGCGTCAAGGCCGAAGTCGAGGTACTAGCCGACCTCGACCCGGCGCTGCGCCAGGGTGTGTTTGCCACGCCGGGCAAAACCTGGCAAGCGGTGATGCGCCTGTCCAATGGCAACGCCTACCCACAGTTCGACAGCATTCGCGATGCCCGCGGCATGGCCATCAAGTTGCAGGACGTGCCCGGCACTCAACTGATGCCAGGCCAGCAAGGGCGCACCGAGCAGGACTTTGTGATGTTCAACCATCCCAATTTCTTTGTCAGCGATGTCGCTGAATACCGCCAGAACATCGGCGCGCAGGCTGATGGCAAAAAGGTCCTGGCGTTTTTCCCGTCCTGGGACCCGCGCAGCTGGCAAGTCCGTCATCTGTTTATCGCCCTGGCTACCCTGGCACCCGCCCCTGCCAGCCCAACACAAACGACATATTTTTCTGTGTCGCCCTACAAGTTCGGCACAGCCAATGCCAAGTACCGCGTAGCCCCTGACCCCGACAGTTGCCCGGCTTACAGCCTGCCCAAGCAGAATGAGGCGCTGCCCAATTTTTTGCGTAACGCCTTGAATCAGCAACTGTCAACGGATCGGGTGCCCGCCTGCTTTGTGCTGCAGATCCAGCGTCAGGACGCCAATCGTTTTATGCCGATCGAAGACACCAGCATCGAGTGGAAAGAATCGGACGCGCCCTTTGAAACCGTCGCACGGGTCAAGGTGCCAGCTCAGGACTTTGACACACCAGGCCAGAATCTGGCTTGTGACAACCTGTCGTTCAGCCCATGGCATGGCATTGAGGAACACCGGCCGATTGGCGGGATCAACCGCCTGCGCAAGGCGGTGTATGACGCGGTCAGCGACTATCGCCACGCACGCAACGCCGAGCAGCAATAACCCGCTTATTCGACAACGGGTGCAAACCAAATGTGGGAGCGGGCTTGCTCGCGATGCAGACGGCGCGATCCTTGAATCAGATCGCGTCGATGCCATCGCGGGCAAGCCCGCTCCCACAGGGATAGTACGGGGCCGGCGAATCAGTGAACCGGCAATTCCACGCCTTCAAACAGCTCTTCCAGCTCTTGCTTGTTGTGGCAGGCAATCGCTTTGGCCATCACTTCACGGGTGAGGTGCGGGGCAAATTTTTCGATAAAGTCGCACATGAACCCGCGCAGGAAAGTGCCACGACGGAAACCGATTTTGGTGATGCTGGACTCGAACAGCTCGCTGGCATCAAGGACCACCAGATCTTTATCCAGATTGGTGTCGACGGCCATTTTGGCCACGATGCCAACACCCAGGCCCAAACGCACATAGGTTTTGATCACGTCGGCGTCGGCAGCGGTAAATACCACTTTAGGGGTCAGGCCACGATGGCTGAACGCCTCGTCGAGTTTGGAGCGACCGGTAAAGCCGAACACATAGGTCACGATCGGGTATTCGGCCAGCGCTTCGAGGGTCAGCTTTGGCAGTTTGGTCAGCGGGTGACCCTGAGGCACCACGACGCAGCGATTCCAGCGGTAGCACGGCATCATCACCAGGTCGCCGAACAGCTCAAGGGCTTCAGTGGCAATGGCAAAATCGACAGTGCCATCGGCGGCCATCTCGGCGATCTGCATGGGCGAACCCTGGTGCATATGCAGGGCTACGTCCGGATACTGCTTGATAAAGTTGCTGATCACCGGCGGCAATGCATAACGCGCCTGGGTGTGGGTGGTGGCAATCGACAGCGTACCCTTTTTCTCGTTGGAGAATTCCTGGGCGATCTGCTTGATGCTTTCGACCTTGCGCAGGATCTCGCCAGCGGTCGTGATGATGCGCTCGCCAGCCGGAGTGACGCGAGTCAGATGTTTGCCGCTGCGGGCAAATACCTCGACGCCCAGTTCGTCTTCAAGCAGGCGGATCTGTTTGCTGATACCCGGCTGTGAGGTGTAAAGACTCTGCGCGGTGGCCGAAACGTTGAGGTCGTGGTGCGCCACTTCCCAGATGTAGCGCAATTGTTGAAGCTTCATATGCATCCCTCAAAGCTGATAGGCGCCAAGGCATCGGCGGCGATATATAACTATATGGAAGGTTGGAATAAGAAATCTAGAACTTTTTTATCATTTTTATTGATTCATCAGCCTTACACATCAGCACTGCGCCGGCGCTGCATCAGGGGCACCAGATACACCGGTATCTTGGCCAGCTCGATAACTCGGGCGGCCGTACGCCCCAAATGCGATTCGCCCCCCGAGGGCTGGGCATGACTGCCCAGTATGAGCAGGTCTACTGAAAGCTTTTGCGACTGCTCCAGAATGACGTGTGAAGGCTCCCCTTGAATAACCTTGACCGATCGAATCAAGGCCAGTTCCTGTTCCCACCCCGCCAACTCTTCGCGAAGACTCTCCAATACCCGCAACTCGATATTGGAAAGCATTGTGCTCATGCCCTGCTGGTGCAGCTCGCTCAACGCCTGCTCATCGAGATAGCTCTGCAGTACCGACTCGGCAAACAGGCCCATGGGCTCAACCACATGCAACACAAACAGATCGGCGCTGAAACTGCGGGCCATTCCAAGCGCATGCTGCATCACAACGGGCGCGTAAATGCCGAGGTCAGTGGCGTACAGGATTGAGCGAATCATGCGACCTTCCCGACAGCGTCAATATACGAAGTAAGTTGAGCTTAGCAGCGTCGGGACAAGTGCGATGCTCCGCTCGGCAACTCGCCGGCAATGCTTATTCGGGGGCGAAATCCCTGGATTCATTGCTGATGCCGTGAGGCACATGGCCGGTCGCCACCACCTGTCGCGCCCTCTCGCAATGACCGGCCTGGTCATCAAAAAATACATCCGCAGCAAAGGCTTCGAGAAAGGCCGATTTATCCAGCCCGCCCAGAAAAAGCGATTCATCCAGACGAATGTCCCAGTCACGCAACGTGCGGATCACCCGTTCATGGGCAGGCGCCGAACGGGCAGTGACCAGCGCAGTGCGAATCGGGCAGTTGTCATCGGGGAACTCACGTTGCAACAGGTTTAAAGCCTCCAGAAAGCCCTTGAAGGGCCCGCCCCGCAGCGGATTGCGCGCAGATTCGCGCTCAAGGGACTGAAATGCCTCCAGGCCTCCGGACTGGAAAACCCGCTCCGACTCGTCGGAAAACAGCACCGCATCACCGTCAAAGGCAATCCGCAGTTCATTGCTTTCGGCACGCAGTGAGCCACCCGAGAGAATGGTTGCGGCTGCAAAACCCGCATCCAGGGCACTGCGCACATCCTCGGCATGGGTCGACAAAAACAGATCACAACCAAAAGCATTGAGATAGGGATGGGGGTTGCGCCCGCCCGAGAACGCAGCCCGGGAAATATTCAGGCCGTAATGCTGGATCGAATTGAACACCCGCAGCCCGGTATCGGCGCTGTTACGCGAGACCAGCACCACCTCGACCCGCTCCCGGCCAAGGCTGGCATTAAAGCTCAGGAGCTTCTTGACCAGCGCAAAGGCATCCCCCGGGGCCAGTACTTCATCTTCATGTTCGATCTGGTATTGCCGGTACGCCTCGATCCCCTGGGCCAGGTACACCTGATGGCTATCGCTCAAGTCGAACAGGGCCCGAGAAGAAATGGCCAGCACCAGCTTGCCCTTTAAGCCTTTGCTCATATCGCCTCCACAGCACTAAAGCGGGTTCAAACGTTGCTTCACGGTAGCTCGTCAGGTTCAAGCATCAAGGCCAGCCGAACATGATGTGCCAGCTCACCTTCGCTCAGGCGCGATTTCAACTCACCGTAAAAGGCCCCGTTGTGCACCACAAACAGGCTAGGCAGATGGAAAATTTCGTAGCGCTCGACCAACCCGCCGTTGTTGCCGGCATCAATCCAGCACAACCGTTCAACGGGCAATTGCATGCCGGGCAGCATGCGCCGGGCCACCCGGCACGCCGAACAGCCCGCTCCTGTAAAGATGACCAGCGAGGTGCCGGGAAGTGCCAGCAGTAGCTGGTCGGCATCAAAGTCAGTCAGTTCCATCGCAGTCACTATACTCATAAGACAATACTAATTTAATGGCACCTGGAGTCCGAATTCATGGGTCGTTTTTTACCTCACCCAGATGATATTCCCGTTGAGATAACGCTACGCAACCAACCTTCACTGCCGCGCCAGAAGCTGCACTCTATCAGCCTCGGCGGCGTGGCATGCAACAGCGACAGAAGCTGGCGATGCGGCACCGCCGTTGATATGTCCATGCCTACCCTGGGGGAAAACGCACGTTATCCGGGCTATATAGCCTGGTGCGAAAAGCGCAAGGAGGGTTACCGCATCGGCGTTGCCTTGATTGATGAACAAACCCTGTTTGGCGCGCGAATGGGCGAACAGGTCTGTCAGATCGAACACTTCTCACGCCTGCAGCAGCAACTAAGCCCCTGCCCCCAGGACCTGCAAGCCCTGGCTCTGGAATGGGTCACTCATCACGCCGTGGAGTTCTCGCAAGCCACCATGGACCACGCAATGGCGCAGGCCGTGCTGGATTAAAGCTGTACCTGCCCATTGTCGACCTACCGGATAACGCGTTAAGGTTCGGCTCCCCGATGCGCTCAATCAAGCTGTGCTCCGCCGCACGGGGATCGCTGGCGGCCGGCACCCGTGACCTGACGAGTAACACGATGGCTGATTTACCGATCGACGACCTAAACGTTGCCTCCAACGAAACCCTGATCACCCCTGAACAGCTCAAACGCGAGATTCCTCTCAGCGAAACAGCGCTGCGGACCGTGACCAAAGGGCGCGAGGTGATTCGCAACATCCTGGATGGCACTGACCATCGACTGTTCGTTGTCATCGGGCCTTGCTCGATTCACGATCTCAAGGCTGCCCATGAATACGCCGAGCGCCTGAAGGTGCTTGCGGCTGAAGTCAGCGACACGCTGTATCTGGTCATGCGGGTTTATTTCGAAAAGCCCCGTACCACCGTGGGCTGGAAAGGCCTTATCAACGACCCGTATCTGGACGACTCGTTCAAGATCCAGGACGGTCTGCATATTGGTCGCAAGCTGCTGCTGGACCTGGCCGAAATGGGCCTGCCAACCGCAACTGAAGCTCTCGACCCGATTTCCCCGCAGTACTTGCAGGACCTCATCAGCTGGTCGGCCATCGGCGCACGCACCACTGAGTCCCAGACTCACCGTGAAATGGCGTCCGGCCTGTCTTCGGCCGTAGGCTTCAAGAACGGCACCGATGGCGGCCTGACGGTTGCGATCAATGCCTTGCAGTCGGTTTCAAGCCCGCATCGTTTCCTGGGTATCAACCAGGAAGGCGGCGTGTCGATCGTCACCACCAAGGGCAATGCCTACGGTCATGTGGTATTGCGCGGCGGCAACGGCAAACCGAACTATGACTCCGTCAGCGTTGCGCTCTGCGAGCAGGCACTGACCAAGGCCAGGATCACCCCGAACATCATGGTCGATTGCAGCCACGCCAATTCCAACAAGGACCCGGCCCTGCAGCCGCTGGTCATGGAAAACGTGGCCAACCAGATCGTCGAGGGCAACCAGTCGATTATCGGTCTGATGGTTGAGAGTCACTTGAACTGGGGCTGCCAGGCAATTCCTAAAAACCTTGAAGACTTGCAGTACGGCGTGTCGATCACTGATGCCTGCATCGACTGGTCGGCTACCGAGACCACCTTGCGCAGCATGCATGCCAAGCTCAAGGATGTGTTGCCAAAGCGCACCCGCGGCTAACAGCCCATGTGGGAGCGGGCTTGCTCGCTCCCACAATAGTTTGGCGCCAGTTCCGCACGGTTGCAGACGCACACAAAAACGCCGGGCATGCCCGGCGTTTTTGTGTGCGTGTTCTTCAGGTATTGGCCTGAGGGCGCTTGTGGCGTTCCATATAGCGCTCAACGTATGAACACGAGGGAATCACCTCATAGCCCATCTTGTCTGCGTAATCGAGCGCCTGCTCCGTCAAGGCTGCCGCAATACCCCGACCACGCAGGGCGTTAGGCACAAACGTGCGATAGATATCCAGAGTCTGCTTGCCCAGATCCATGTAGGTCAGGTAAGCACGATGACCGTCGACAGTGGTCTCAAACTGGTGACCTGCCTGGTCATGGTGGATAAACAACGCCTCGCTCATCATTGCTCCTCGCGGGTCTTGTAGTGTGACCCCTACCTTACTGATGTTTTTCCGCCGAGGGAACTACTACGCCATCACGCACGCGCTGCCAGCCCGGGATGTGCCGGCAGGCCTGATTAGAGAGTAGCCACTCTAGTGCAAATGTTCACTTCCCGGGGCAGCCAGTTGTCAGCAGATCAGGCCCGCCCAAACGTTTCGCCGGCCCGACATCCTTGACCCGGCCCTGAACATTTTCCGGAAGGTTGAGGCTATGACGTACAACCGCACTTAAAGTCACGCTGCGCCATCACTCTGATGCCACTTCGTGCACTCCAAACTGACTGTTTTACAAACACAATCTGTTAAAGCTAGCCTACCGAGATTGCCAGCCAATTATTTTTTTTGGTTCTTGCGCTAGGTCATTTTACTTACTACAAGTAATGGGTACTATGTACGCCGGCTGTTTCCTCACTTTGAAGGAACAGCTTCAATTAGAAAGTCCTTGAAGGGGAACACGATGAACAACGTTCTGAAATTCTCTGCTCTGGCATTGGCCGCAGTTCTGGCTACCGGTTGCAGCAGCGTATCTAAAGAAACTGAAGCCCGTCTGACTGCAACTGAAGATGCAGCAGCTCGCTCCCAGGCTCGTGCTGACGAAGCCTACCGTAAAGCTGATGAAGCTCTGGCTGCTGCTCAAAAAGCACAACAGACTGCTGACGAAGCTAACGAGCGCGCTCTGCGCATGCTTGAAAAAGCAAGCCGCAAGTAATAGTCCTTCGGGACTGTTATCAAGCCGACCTATTTATAGGTCGGCTTTTTTATTGCCTGCCGGTCACTAAACAGGCAATAAAAAAGCCGCCAGGGGTATTAACCGGGGCGGCTTTTTATTGCGCTTGTTCAGTACGGCTTACTGCACATAATCCAGCGACTGGCCAGTAGCCATACCGGTATTGGTTGTGCCGATTACTGCAGGTATGCCGGTTTCTGCTCCCACTACCGGGAATGCCAGATCCTTGTCTATCTGGATGCTGTTTTCAAGGTCCTGATGCTTGAGCAGGAAGTTCATGAAGCCTGCGTACTTGTTCTGCAAGTCTTCAGGGGTCAAGTGCGACTTGTCGCTCACGGCCAGCAACGAACCATCCTTCACGTTCAACGGCTCGTGAACTTCAAGGAACACCTTGCCGCCACTGACGCCAATTTTGTACGGCTCGTTGATGATCCGCACCGGCGTACCCACCGGCACCATCTGCGCCATTTGCAGCACGTTTTGGTTAAGCATGCGGAAGCAGCCGTGGCTGGTGCCCGTGCCAATGCCGAACTTGGCGTTGGAGCCGTGGATCAGGTAGCCCGGCATGCCGAGGGTGAACTTGAACGGACCCAGCGGGTTATCGGGGCCTGCGGGCACCACGTTAGGCAGCGGGTCACCATTTTTGGCGTGCTCGGCCTTGATCGAAGCCGGCGGTGTCCAGGTCGGATTGGGCGTCTTGGCGGTGATTTTGGTTTGCCCCAGGGGCGATCCCCAACCTTCGCGGCCAATCCCCAGCGGGAAGGTGTAAACCTTGTTCTGGTCCTTGGGATAATAATACAGGCGGTATTCGGCGAGGTTGATCACGATCCCCTCACGCTTGCCCGGCGGCAGGATGAACTGGGTCGGCAACACGATATCGGTATCGACGAGGGTGCCGTCCGGGTTCTTTTTGACCGGCAGCCAGGCGTCTACCCCGGGGTTGGCAGCGATCATTTCCGAATAGCCCAGCTCGTACTGGTTACCCAGGTCGGCAAAGGAGTCTTCGTACTTGCCTTTGATCACCTGCACTTCGCCAACGACATCTTCGCCAGGCGGTGGCAGCGGGAATTCAAGCGCGACCGCGGGACCCGCAACACAAAGTGCGGCAACGGACAGGTAGCGGGTAACTGCAGGTAGGCGCGACAACATCCGGAACATCCTTCGCATAATCAACGGGGGACAAAAAAGGGAGTGTACACCGCGCCCACGGGGAGCGTGAGCCGGTCAGGGCATCAAACAGGTAAGATCATAGTTCAAAGCGCAACTCTGGCCAGATGGGCTCCGTGCCCCGGCGCTGCGACTCGATGATTGCCCGGCACAGCGGGCATAACCGGTGGTCCTGAAACACCTTGCGGGTGACATCCGACCAACGCGGTTGCGCCGGCAGCAATGAGCCACACAAGGTGCGGTCAATGGTGCCTCCCAGCTCCAGTTGACGTGTCACCAGATGCACCCGTACCTCCTGGCAGGCGAACAGATCGAGCTGCTCATCGGGCTCGATCAGTTGATAGGCATATAAAGACCAGGCAGGACGCGACATCGAGGGCTCCAAATCGGGGGGGCGCCACCTTAGCCGAAACACTGCCACTAGAAAAGCATCAAAGCAGGGGTTTTAACGCCGGCCACACATTATCCAGCAAAAGCCCCTGCGCACCGACTGCCGGGTGGATGCGATCGGCCTGCATCAGTTCGGGCTTGCCGCCCACGCCCTCAAGCAAAAACGGCACCAGGGCAACGTTTTTTTCCTTGCCCAGCTCGCTGTACACCGCAGCAAAAGCCCGGGTGTAACGCGCGCCATAATTGGGCGGCAATTGCATCCCCAACAGCAACACCTTGGCACCCGCCTGCTGCGAGGCATCGATCATTCCTGCAAGATTTTGTTTCAATTGCGCAGGGAGCTGCCCGCGCAGGCCATCGTTGCCACCCAGCTCGACAATCACTACATCCGGTTTATGCTCTGCAAGCAGCGCAGGAAGCCGCGCCAGCCCTCCGGCGCTGGTGTCGCCACTGATCGAAGCATTGACCACCTTGTCGTCGTAGCCTTGCTCCCTGAGCCGCTGTTCGAGCAAAGACACCCATCCCTTACGGGTATCCAGGCCGAAAGCCGCGCTGATACTATCGCCGACGATCAAGATAGTTCCCGCCGTTGCCGTCTGTGCCACGCACATCAGGGCCAGAGCAACACTTAAAAACCACACACGCATTGGATTCTCCATGGGCGAAAGTATTCTCACCGCGCAGAACCTTAGCAAAGTGGTTCCCAGCGCGGAAGGCGAGTTAACCATCCTGCACTCCTTGAGCCTCGAACTGAGCAAGGGCGACAGCCTGGCGATTGTCGGCGCCTCAGGTTCAGGCAAATCGACGCTGCTGGGCCTGCTCGCCGGCCTCGACCTGCCCAGCCAGGGCGAAGTAATCCTGGCCGGGCGAGCCCTGAGCACCCTGGACGAAGACCAGCGCGCCCGGGTGCGGGCCGAACACGTGGGCTTTGTGTTCCAGTCATTCCAGCTGCTCGACAGCCTCAATGCCCTGGAAAACGTCATGCTGCCGCTGGAACTGGAGGGTCGCAAGGA
>NZ_WIWL01000149.1:0-244 GCF_009600105.1 Pseudomonas sp. FSL R10-0056 | reverse complement strand
GGGTCGTTAGCTCAGTTGGTAGAGCAGTTGGCTTTTAACCAATTGGTCGTAGGTTCGAATCCCACACGACCCACCATTTTTGGCTCCAGTTCGCTGGGGTTAGATCTTAAGATCAGAGGCCAAAAGCACTGATCGAAGAAGGCGCCTCTTGAAGGTGCTTTTTTTTACCGGGGTATAGCGCAGTCCGGTAGCGCGCCTGCTTTGGGAGCAGGATGTCAGGAGTTCGAATCCCCTTACCCCGACC
>NZ_WIWL01000148.1:0-249 GCF_009600105.1 Pseudomonas sp. FSL R10-0056 | reverse complement strand
GGCGCAGCGGACGGGACTCGAACCCGCGACCCCCGGCGTGACAGGCCGGTATTCTAACCGACTGAACTACCGCTGCGTATCGCTCGGACTTGCGTCCGTTTGAAACTTTTAAAACCTGTGACTGAAGAGCTTCGGTGCTTTTCAATCGCAAACCAGGCGAACCTGATTTGTACAAATATGGCGCAGCGGACGGGACTCGAACCCGCGACCCCCGGCGTGACAGGCCGGTATTCTAACCGACTGAACTAC
>NZ_WIWL01000147.1:0-255 GCF_009600105.1 Pseudomonas sp. FSL R10-0056 | reverse complement strand
GGCTCATGCCCTCTTTACTGATGACCGTTTGCTCGAAGACCGGGTGTTCAATGGGCAATCCGGCCAGCAATTGGCCGGTGCTGTCATACACGGCTATCGCTTCGTCGTCGGGGTGGTGCCACACGTCCAGCAGTTGTTTGCCTGCTTCGACACCGTAGTGGCGCAAGAGCTGGGCTTCGCTTTCCAGAATGGTGTCGAGATGAGGATTGCCAGGCCCCAATCGACTTAACGTCATAACGCCGATACCGACAAAAA
>NZ_WIWL01000146.1:0-259 GCF_009600105.1 Pseudomonas sp. FSL R10-0056 | reverse complement strand
GGGGGTTAATCGCGATATTTTTATTCGCAGCCTGCTGCTGCAATCGGTGTTTTTCGCCATCACCCTGCAAGGTGCACGGCTGGGCGACGCGACCGTGGCTGCGAATGCGCTGCTGCTCAACGGCCTTCTGTTGGCCGCCCATGCGCTGGACGGTCTGGCCCACGCAGTCGAAGCCTTATGCGGGCATGCAATCGGCGCCCGTGACCGGGAAGCGTTGCGCCGTTCAATGGTGGTGGCTTGCGGCTGGTCGCTGCTGGCC
>NZ_WIWL01000145.1:0-260 GCF_009600105.1 Pseudomonas sp. FSL R10-0056 | reverse complement strand
TCGAGGCAGTGGTCCACAGTGCGTAAGACCACAGAGGTGGGGTAGAGCGTACCGGTGTAGGAGGGGTGTGGTTTCAGTGCCCACAAAAAAAGGCCCCCACGCTCGGCTTGAGTGTGGGGGCCTGTTTTACATAAGTGGCGATGACCGGAATGAGTAGGCGTGACCTCTCATTCTATCGGTACTGCTTGCTATGTATCTCATTTGAGATACATTGTGTGTTATTCACCCAGGAGGTCGTTATGGCTACCCAAACATCCATG
>NZ_WIWL01000144.1:0-265 GCF_009600105.1 Pseudomonas sp. FSL R10-0056 | reverse complement strand
GCGCGGGACGGTCAGCCGTCGCCGCTGCGTGCTATCGGCTTCGTGGTTGCGTGGTAGATGGCGATGGCCTTTGCTCCTTATTCTGATTTTTGCTTTTGCCCCGCAGGGCGCGCTGACTCGGTACGAGTCGTAAGTGCGCACTTGCTGCTTTCGCTTCGCTCTCTTGCTGCGTGTTATCGTACCACCACATATCTGGGTTAGGCCGGAAAATGGCACAATCCATAGAGCGAAATATTGCAGAAGCTGAAGTCAAGCTACATCGACT
>NZ_WIWL01000143.1:0-266 GCF_009600105.1 Pseudomonas sp. FSL R10-0056 | reverse complement strand
GCTCCACGACCTGGACTCGAACCAGGGACCCAATGATTAACAGTCATTTGCTCTACCAACTGAGCTATCGCGGAACTGCATATTTCAACTTTTACAACAATAAAAAAGCGTCCGTAAGGACGCTCTTTTATGGCCTCTGATGCAACTGGCATCAGCGCCTTATTTTCTATACCCATTACTGCCGGGCAGAAAATGGTCGGGGTAAGGGGATTCGAACTCCTGACATCCTGCTCCCAAAGCAGGCGCGCTACCGGACTGCGCTATAC